>CAYTDH010000435.1:0-4102 GCA_964436325.1 uncultured Tangfeifania sp. | reverse complement strand
TTGACGTAATCCTGGATCTGAATGCTGTAGTCGCCCCATGTTTTCAGGTGGTAATCGATATTGACGGGCATGTTTAAAACATCAATGACCATGGGGCCAATGGCCTTTACCCTTTTGTCGTGAGCACCGGTGAGCCAGGTCGTCCAGCCTCTTTTGGAAGCTCCTGAGACAACAAAATGCCTGACTTCCCTTTCGAGCTCATTTTTTCCAAATTCCTGGACCGCATCCATTGCCCGGATGGCGCTTTTGGTCATCGGGAACAACAGCGGCCAGGTAAGGTCCTTGTCGTTTTGATAATTGTGAAGGGTGAAAGAGATGAGGGCGTCTTCTGTTAGGTCGTTGTACAGGGGCTGGTTAGGAACCTGCCATATGATCGCGGTCATCGCTTTGTTTTGTTTGGCTACCTCTCCCATGGTAACAATCATGTCATCATCCCATGCATGGGTATTGGGACTCCCGTTTTTTACGCTCCCTCCGGTAATAAACAGCAGGGCATCGTTAAACAGCAGGTTATCCGGAACAAGGATGGTCAGTTCGTGGTTCCATTCAATGTCCCGCCAGGTTTGCGAAGTGAAAATTAGCCGGTACAGCGTCAGGTTTTCTGCCTGAAACTCTTCCTGCACTTTCCACTTAAAGGAATTGTCTCCGTTTTCAAGGTATGAAACCAGGGCATTTTCCGGGGTGACAACAGCATTTTTCTGACCATGAACCTGAAGCGCGGAGATAAAAATGAGAATGAGGAATACAAAGGGTGTGTTTTTCATTTTCTCGGTATTTCTTGTTTGTAACTATATAAATTGGTTTGTTTCCAATGTTTATTGGTTGAATGTGAAAGAAGAAGCAGGCAAACATTCCTGTTGACCTGCTTTTCTGTATTCCTATTCTGGATTTAATACGGTTTGCCCGTTTCCTGTAGCAGCCACATTTTCGACCATGCACTGTTGTTGCTTGCATCGGTTCCTTTGTACTGAGTGGGCTCCAGCCGTTCGATGGCCTCTTCGGCATTTTCGGTATTTTTAGAGATTTCATCCTCAAAATGATAATAAAACCGGAGCGGCAGGGCTTCCCTTCGGGCCGATTCCCCGGTCTGTAAGTCCGGAAGGCCGGTTCTGCGATAATCAAACCACGATTCGGCTGCTGCGGTCCAGCTTGCAATCCATTTTTGTTCAATGATACTCTCCAGTCCCGAATAGGGTGCTCCGGTAATATAGTCATCAAAAGCGTTACCGACACCCCAGGCATTGAAGGATTCCTGAATTCCCGCTGCATAATGGTCTTCCGGATTTCCGGGTGCCCATCCATACAATGCCGCTTCAGAAAGGATCAGGTGCACTTCGGCTGCTGACATCAACCGCATGAGCAGGAGTTCTCCGCTTGTTTCCTTGTACCTGTCATTTAGCTGGGAACAATGTGGATTGTACACTGCCTGGTCAAGGTTGGGGTTTAAATTGTATTGAGGGGCGGCATAGATGGAGGGGGGTATTCCCACATAATCCGGGTCGAAGTCTACATCCACTTCCCAGGCCTCTTTGTAATCATCGATGATATCCTGGGAAACCTGGCGGACACCGTCCACAATCCGGTCAATATCCTCACCGGGAACCACTTCCAGGGGGATTTCAATTTTATTGGCATACACTCCCAAACGGGGGTCATTGAGTTCCTGCATGGCGTCCACAAGGGTTGCACATAGTTTAACACGCATGTAGGAGCCTCTCGGATCGGTATCGAACACCGTATTGGTTGGCCAGGAGTCGGAGGGTGAAGAACCGATGTAGCCCACTGTGGCATCTTCCGAGGCTTGTGTAATTAATGGATAGGTGTTTGGAGCGGAGGCTATTTTGCTGATTCCTTCCTGTGCAATGGAAGGTTCTTTGGCCGAAAGCCTCATGTAATAACGCAGGGCAAGTGAATTGGCCAATTTCCTCCAACTTCCGGCATCGCCCTGATATAATATATCCTGCACAGCGTCAATATTCGAGTAGGTAGGATTGCTTTTGGAAAGAAGCGTATTGGCATTTTCCAGATCACCAAGTATTCCAAGGTAAATGTCTTTTTGAAGGTCATATTTGGGTTTGAAAAAATCAGCTCCTTTTTCTGCTTTCAGGGCTTCGGAATAGGGAGCATCCCCCCAGAGGTCGGTAATCATTCCAAAGGTGTAAGCCTTCATTACCAACGCAACTCCCTGATGAAATTCATATTCGCCCTCTACAGCTTTTTTGTGGAATTCGTCAATGTTCCGCAGGATGCCGTAATATCCAGACCAGCTTTTGCTTGAATTGTCCCAGTCATAATCATTGTGACCTCCGGACCATCCGTCTTTCTGGGTATGTTGCATCACGCCTGCAATGTCGCCTACTCCCAGACTTACAATTTGTTGTCCGAGGTTTGTAATAAATGTGGGCATCAGGAGATTAAGGTTTGCCGTGGCTGGATCCACCCCGTTGGGATTGATATTCAATTCATCGAGGTCCTCGCAGGAAATAAAAAATGCCAGGATAAAAATGAATACAACTCGTAAACTATTATTAAATCGGTCCATTGTGATAATTTTTTTTAGGTTTAAAAAGAAAAACTTAATTTGAATCCAACCGGAACAACCCAGGGGTTGGCATTGTACCGCTCTACTCCTTGATTAAATCTTCCACTTCCCTCGGCCTGGTAGGCTCTTTCGGGGTCAACACCAATACCGGCATCTTTGGTCCAGAGTATGATATTTCTGCTGTAAAGGGAAAAATTGACATTTTCCATTCCAACTTTTTGGGAGATTTTGGAGGGAAGCCTGTAGTTTAATGAAACTTCCCTGATTTTGATGTAATCTGCTTCAAAGAGATTGGCCTGACCGATATCCCAGGGATAGCTGACGACATAAGGCAGAAAGACCGTTTCTTCATTTCCCAGGTTTTCCTGTTCGAGTACAAAGTTTCCGTTTTCGTCGTGGGAACCAATGACCCCGGGTGCGAAGGTACCATCGTATACGGTTACCCCGCTGAAGCTTTCAGGAAAACCTCCGAATTCAGGAGTTGGTCCTCCCACAGGATGGGGAACATCTGCCAGCAGTAATTCTTCTTCATTGGCTACTACCCAGTCGCGCAATGCCTGGCTGGCGGCTCCGCCCAGTTCTCCGGGATGAACCAGCCCGTCGAGCCAGGCTTTGGACATCGAGTCTTCAGAAAGGTAACGGAATGACTGGGATACATATTCACCACCCGAACGCCAGTCAAAAGTGGTGTTCAGGGTGAAGTTTTTCCAGGATAGCGAGGACTGGAGTCCCATAATAAAATCGGGATTGTAATTTCCTACTTTGGAGTACTCTTCCTCGCCCTGCCATTCAGCATCCAGACCACTTCCGAGAATGGGATAATGATAATAGGGCGAGTTTTCATCCGTTACACGCATCACTTTGCGGGAATAGAGATTTCCGAGAAGTCCGTCACGGCCTTTTGCTTCATCCTTTACATACCCGATACTTCGAACCCTTGCCTGGTCCCAGAATTCTACAAATTCAACTTCCTCTGTAAGTTCGAGAATTATGGTTTTGTTTTTGGTGAAATTCAGGTTTAAATCCCAGTTCCAATGGCCTCTTTTCAAAGGGGTAATTCCCAGCATAAATTCAACCCCGGTGCTCCGGAGCAGTCCGGCATTGATTTGCACGCCGCTAAAACCGGTTGAGGCAGCCAGCGGGACTCCCAGGATTTGGTTGCGGTTATCTACCTGGTAGTAGGTACCGTCAAGGCGTAACCGGTTCGACAGAAGCCGTATATCCGTGCCAATCTCATAAGATGTTGCTTCTTCCGGCAGCAGGTTGGGGCTGAGCAAACCACTTTGTTTTGCCAACCGGGTGGCATCTCCCCACTGTCCGGCGTCCTGATAAGTCGGGAACAACCGGTAAGGTGAAGTATCGTTTCCAACCTGAGCTAAACCTCCTCTGATTTTCAACATGTTGACCTGATCTCCGAAGTCGAAAAGTTGATCCACCATTAAGCTGAGCGATGCGGAGGGGTAAAAATAGGATCGGTTTTCAGGGGGCAGGGTACTGGACCAGTCATTTCGTGCGGTTAGATCGAGGAAAAGAAGGTCGTTCCATCCCAGGTTTGCCATG
>CAYTDH010000434.1:0-4105 GCA_964436325.1 uncultured Tangfeifania sp. | reverse complement strand
CGTCAGCACTCAGGCGGCGCATCACTTACCTCCTACGCGGCGGCTCTCGTCACGGTGATCTGGTAGCGGGCGGGGAGGTAGCCGTCTTCCTCCACGATGACCGTCAACACGTTCGCGCCAACGTCCAGGGAAATTGCCGAGGACGCGCTGCCCGAACTGACCTCTTCGTCCTCCACGTATATTGTATCACCTGCGGCGCTCGTCGGGGTGATAGTTAGCGAGGTGACTCCATTCGCCACCTCTGCGGTGTAAGCGTAAGTCGCGGATGCCTTCGCGGGGTCCACCGTCCCGTCACCTTCGCTCAGGGCGAAGAAGGGCGTCGTCAGGCCGGTCGCGCGTTCAGTGCCGAAGATCGGCTCACCGGAGAGCTTGAAGGCCGCGTCGAACTCCAGCGAGCCGTCCACGGGGGCATCGGCGGGCTTGTAGTTCGTCACGTGCGCGTAGAAGTTGAAGCCCGCGCCGTCCGGGAACTCGATTTCCATGTACTTGTTGCCGCCGTCAGTGTCGTCGTTGAAGTGCGAGTAGATGAGCACCTGCCCTGCGTCCGTCGGCAGGTGGTTCCCGCCGATAGCCAGCGATCCGGGGTCCCGCAACGCCTGCTCAAACTCGCGATAGCGGTCCTCGGAATCGTGTGAGGTGAACTCCTGTGCGTCCGCTGTCAACTCAATTCCATCGATGCTCTTGATCTCCGCAACGGCGGTCTTCGCGCCGCTGCGAGGCACGTAGTAGAGAGTGGTCGCAAACGCTATGCTGCCTGCTGTCGCCATGCAGTCTGCACCTCCTGCGGCGCGTCAGTCATTCTCTGTGAAGCGATTGACAACGTAGTTTTCGATGATATTGTCAGGGTCGGGGGACTCGCGCTGCTCAAGCGTGAAGGGCTTGCGTCGCGACCGGTGATAGTTTGCCTGCCGCCTCATGTTCGCGTAGACCTGTGACCTGTTGAGCGTCGCACCGTCCGCAGAGTAGTCGTAGTCCTCGACGGCCTTCGTCGCCTTGATGTCCCAGATGTCGGCGGCTGCGGCGTGGAGGTCGTACGTGTCGATCCAGTCGTCGTTATCGTCCTGCGTGGGAGGCTGTGTGCTGGTATCCCACGTGTACGGAACCTCCCCGCGTTCGTCGATGACAGGATACCGCTCGATGATGGTATCGAGGTCATCGTCAGTGTACGTGGCTACGGTCGGCTCATTCACCATTTCGCGGAGCCGACTTCGCATCGCCGCAGTCGCCGCCATTGGTCAGTCCTCCTACACGCGGATGTACTCGATGTATGCGTAGCCCACGAGGCCCGCACAGGTGGCGCTCGGCGTGACGGTGACATACTCGTCGTCATCCCACGCCTGCACGCCCTTACCATTCGTACCCTGATCGTCGGCGTCCGCGTTGTCGAACGTGCCCGCCGCGAGCGCCACGCCATCCAGCAGGTTGTCGGAACTGGTGGTGCCGTCGGCGGCAACCCCCGCGTCGATGTTGGCTGCGCCGCTCGCGTCCGTGGTCACGTTCAGGATGAACCGCGTGATGAGCAGGTCCACGCCCTCGGGGTTCGCCACTGACAGCACGTCGCCGCCTGCCGTAGTGGTGCCCGCCGTCAGCGCGACCTTGTACGCTCCGCACTGTTCATACGCCATAGTATTTCACCTCTCAGAAAAGAGCGGGGCCTGCTGATGAGGATCAGGCCCCGCCCGGTGGTTTGCGCTATACGACGAGGTACACGTCCACCTGACTGCCATCGAGCGCGGTGTCGAGCGTGATGGTGTTCTGCTCCAGATTGTCCGCGTCCGCCGCCACCGTCGCGGCTGTGGCTTCGAGCGTTTCGTCGTGGTACGTCGCGATGACCGGCAGCGTCTCACGGGCATACGGCAGCCCGAGCTTTTTGCCGTAGCCGATGTAGAACTCGGCGTCGGCACCGTCCTGCTGCGGGATGCTGATCGCGGTGATGGACGCGAAGGCTACGTCGCCGACGCTCTCCGTGTCATGCGCCTGGTTGTCCACGACCGCGATGTCCTCCGACACCACGTCACCAGCGATGTTCGTGCCGGTGATCGTGATATTACCACCGGCGATGTCGGCCACCGTGCCTGCATCGGATGGGTTGATCTCCACGTTGCGGGCAACGTCCGGCTGCGTGATGCTACTCACGTCAACCGCCGTCACGCCCGTATTGGAGCTCTCCACACTGCCGAGACCACTGCCGTCCTCGTCGGGGGCGTCGGGGTCATCCCACTGCACGTGCGCGATATGGCACTCGTCGTAGTTCGTGCCGAGAATCGCGCTCTGCAGGTACGTGTCTATCTCAGGGTTGCGCGGGAAAAATCCCATGCGCGAACCTCCTCTCTGTTAGTAATTAGGCGCGTCAGGAACTCGTCAGGACGGCGAACGGGGAGCGGCTGGACTCGGTCTCCTGCATCCGGTTGACCGGGTTGGGCATCGCGAAACCGACGCGCATGATGACACGCATCGCGGACATATCCTGCTGCGTGAGGTTATGCGTGATGTTGCCCGCCTCATCCTGAATCACGCCATCGCGGTGTATGCTCATGCGCATGTCCGTGCGGAAGGCATAGACGAGCTTTCGCCAGTCGCCCGCGATGAGCAGTGACTCGGAGCTATCGATGGTGTCATCCACCGGGAACTGAGCTGGGGTGCCGAGCAGGTCGTTGAGACTCGAACCCATCGGGAAGATGGGATTCCCGTCCGCGTCGCGCGTATTGCGCAGGGTCGTGCGGAATGTGGGGTGCCCCACGTAGCCCGTCGGATAGAAACCGTCCGCTTCGAGGAGGCCGACAACACCGTCCGCTGCGCCGTCGGCACTCTCGCCCCAGATAGCCTCGTAGGCGTCGTTGAATGTGTCCAGTGCGGCGGTCTGAGAGGCGGTCGTCGCGAAGCCGACGATACCCTCGTCGTCGCCAATGTCCGTAGTCCACGCCGACGGTGCGCCGGTGCCGTAGAGGACGGCCTTCGTGACCGCGACGTTGATCGCGTCCACGATACCCT
Source organism: uncultured Tangfeifania sp. (assembly GCA_964436325.1). Taxonomy (GTDB): domain Bacteria; phylum Bacteroidota; class Bacteroidia; order Bacteroidales; family Prolixibacteraceae; genus Tangfeifania. The sequence goes on along the minus strand of CAYTDH010000434.1, from coordinate 1,114 downwards.
CCTGCACCTCTTCCCAGATCGGGAAGGCGCTGTCATCGAGCACCTCGGACGTGATCGGCACGATGACGCCGAGCTTACCCGCCGTCACGTACTTGTTTTCCCACGTCATCTGCGAGGACGGGATAAGCCCTGCCTCGCCGCCGGACCCGTCGATGAACCCGGCAGTGACCAGTGAGCCGATGACAGGCATCCGCTCCTGATTCACCGGAATGTTTCCGAGTTGGGTTGCCTGCTGGAAAAGCCAGCCGGTCTCCACCACGTCCTTGATGATCTGCGCCGAGTACTCCTCGGGGATCAGCGCAGCCGCGTCGTTTGTCGTGTCAATGCGATCTCCGTAACCCATGCTGCTTCACTCCTTCTGACGCGGCGTGCGCGGCGGGCGTCTACGGCCTACCGGCGTCCGCGTATGATGTCGTCCATGCTGGGCGCATTCGTCGGTGCCGAACCCGTACCCGCGCCGGGCGTCCCGTCCGGTGGCGGCGGATTCTTTGCGGCGAACAGCGCCGGGTGGAGGTCCTTGAGTGCGCCGAAATCGACGCGCCCTGAGCGGTTCACGAGGTCATCATTGCCCTGCACTGCCTTCCATGCCAGCGTCGGGTCTGACACGCCCTCGCGAGTGGCCTCGATCACGAAGTCGAGCTCGCGCTCGGCAGCCTCTCGCTGCGTCTGCGCGTCGTCGAGCTTCGCCTCAAGCTCCTTGACTGTCTCCTGCGCCCCCTCGACGTCCTTGAGTTCCGCGAGTGCATCCCGCAGTTCGCGCTCAGTGGTCGCCGCTCGGTCCCGCTCCTTATCGAGCGCGGACTTGAGGCCGGAGGTGGTCTTCTCGTAGCCGGTCTTCGCAGGCTCTCCCTGCGCCTCCAGCCACGCCTCAAAGTCCTGCGTCGGGTCGGGCGGGGCATCGCCCTGCTGACCATCCGCGCCGCCTCTCGCGGCGTCTGTGGCCTGCTGCTGGGTGTCTGTGTCCTGTGCGCCATCCTGCGACTGCTGCTGAGTATCCTGATCGGCCATCTCGGCCTCCTCCGGGGCATCTCGCCCCGTACACGAAAGAAGCCCGCTCCGAGTGCGTCTGAGCGGGCTTCAGTAGGTTATCGCGGCATCTCGCCGCGTGTTGCTG
>CAYTDH010000433.1:0-4117 GCA_964436325.1 uncultured Tangfeifania sp. | reverse complement strand
GAAACTGAGCAAGACTATCTTTTTTGATGTTGATTTTGGGGCTTTGGTATCCAGATATTTGGTAAACCCTAAACGAGGAGTCAAGAATATTTTTCACTGTCCTGTTGTTTGTTAAAGAATAGCTTGCCAAAATAGTGACAGCAAGCATGGTAATTAAACTCTTCATACACTTAAAAATTTTTTGGTTAAAAGTTATGTGATTGTGACGCTTTTTTGTTGCCTGTCGTTACAAAAAAACGCTGAAGAATAAATTGCATAAACGAAATACATGGGTTTGGTTAAGGATCATATACACATTCCACATGAAAAGTCACCCAAAATTGCCTTAACGGCTAATTATGCAATTATTGGGGATAGCAGCTCTCACAGAAGGAGAAATTTCGAATTTGAAGTATCGCCTACATACTCTGCTGACCACATTTCAAGGGATAAATTTGAACGCAATTTCTTTGATATTATGAAAATTCCCAGTGCATTCAGTTCAAATGGAGATGCTTTTGCTTCGCATAACAAAACTCCCAAAGATGGAGAAGATGTTGAAACAGAATTCCCGCTTGAAAATTTTCCTCCGCCTGTTATGCTTTGGGAACGCTACAAAAAATATCGCGGAATAAAAGACGCAGACGAAAAAGTAGCAACGAAACCATACCACACAGATAGCTCAGGTAAAGAACCACGATACTATCAAACGGAAGCTATTAATCGCGTGGTGGAAGCAGTAGCTGGTGGAGAAAAAAGACTGCTTCTTGTAATGGCGACCGGTACTGGCAAAACCTACACAACATTCCAGATAATTTGGCGACTGTGGAAAGCTAAAATGGTAAGGCGGGTTTTGTTTCTGGTTGATAGAAATATTGTGGCAGATGCGGTGGTGGAGCAGGCGGTAAAAGATAAACCTGAAAAAGCTTATGAGGTTACTGACAGTTTAAATATAGCGGCAGAACCGTGGAAATAATTGAGGGCAAGATGGCAGGAAAGAAAAAGACAATGCTCAAAGTATATCACCGTTTCCTCGATGAATCGGGTGACACCACATTTTTTGGAAAAAAGAAGCTGGGTATTCATTTTGGTTTTAATTTGATTTTTGTTTTAAAATAGAAAAAAAGAACCGGAATTCTTTTTGAATAATTCTAAATTAGTTTCAAATGTTAAATAATGTGGTTAAACTCAAGCACGAAATTTCATAATGATAATGGGGTAAAACCTCTAACAGGTTACATGAAACATTCCAATGGTCTGTGTTTTCGCGTCATTCCAGGCAAGGATGGCTTTTTGGGTAGGTAGCAGTTGAACCTTGCAACCTTCATCCAGAAAAAATTGGGCGGCTTCATCCGAAAGTTCAACGTATCCGGTTTGACCTGTGCCGATAATTAGCTGGCGGGCGCCTTTCCCAAAAATATGTTTAGCCTCGTCGAGCGAAATGATATGCGAAGTTCCATACTTCTCCCTGGAAAGTTTTTTCTTCCTTTTTTCCACTTCCCCGTTTAACCGGATGACAATGTCATGTGAATAATTCTTCCCCCCAACGATAATGCTGCCAAATGTGGTGTCATTGATTTCAGGTTTCATAAAAACTCATTTTTAACAACAGGTTACTTCCGGCATTTTACGTTGATTTTGGTGTGAAAGGTTCATCTGTAAAGAATATTTTAATACATTGTTTTGTCTGGTTTCTTTTTCCATTTGCTGAACAGGGGCAGTGCCTGATCACGCATCAACTCTTCAAAATCAATTTGCCGGTCTTCCATGTTTTTTGCCATTTCGCCGTAAAAATCATCGTCGTCAAAACTAATTTGCGCCGCATCTTCTTTTTTGGCAGCGTAAACCACCTTTTTCAGTCGCGACCAGTAAATGGCGCCCAGACACATGGGGCAGGGTTCGCACGAAGTATAAATGGTGCAGTCTTTCAGTTCAAAAGTTCCGAGATTTTTACAGGCATTTCTGATGGCAAGAATCTCGGCATGAGCAGTGGGATCGTTTGAGTGAATGACACTGTTATAACCTTCTCCAACAATTTTCCCGTTCTTGACAACTACGGCTCCAAAAGGGCCTCCAAATCCATTTTCCATTCCGTTTTCAGCCAGCTCAATTGCCCTTCGCATGAATGAAGTATGTTGTTTGCTTTTCATTTTTTCAATTTATTTTTCAGCTTTTCAAGATAAGTTTTTCAGAAAAGAAACAAAATAGCTTTCTTGAATTACAGCAATTCCGCAGCTAATTTAAAAAATTAGTTCCCATATTGGATCCGAAATATTAAGCAAACCACTTCCAACCTGCTGAAAATTCAACAGGAAACATTTTGATTATTTTCGACTTTTATAGGCTACCTCCTTATCTTTTTTTCTGTGGTTTTTTCCCTGAATTCATGAGCAGGGCATCTATAAAATGCATCGTGGTCAATATCGGAGCTGTACATTTTTTGCTAAAATATCTTAAATTCATTTAAAATCATCGAACTCCATAGCTTTCAAATAGCTCAGGATATCCTTTAGCAGTGCATTTACCGTAAGCCCGAAATTTCTGATGAAGCCTTGAATATGAATAACCTTATATGTCAGTTGATTGATAATACCGGCAATCTGCAAAAGCTGGTAATCGTTTTTTTAGCATTAAAATTTGTCCTTGAAAACTTATGCTCTGCATTATAACCATTGTTTTTCTGGTTATTAAAGCCTTCATTTTCTATTTTCCATCTTAACCGGCCTGTTTGGCTTATCCGATGGACATTATTTTCACCCAAAGTAATATTGGTTACATGAACAAAACGGATTTTCTCTGTTTCTCCGGTCAGCTTATGTTGATTTTCAGATAATGTTTCAACGATATATAATATATATCCCTTATATTCAATGCTTTCAAAAAATATTATGAATAAATCACAACCCTTGGGTCGAACAGGCGGTTGAGCCGCCAATTGTGTTTAATTTCGTTACAATCAGTGAATTAATCACAATAAGGCTGTGTCTATTAAAAAATAAAAATAGCAAGAAAAATAAATTTTCCTAAAATTATTTTTGCCTTCTTTTACAAAGAGTTGCATTATTCTTTATTTTCATGCGGAATTGCTGGTGTTGAATAAAAATGTTTTCTTTTTTAAGAAATTTTATGTAGGTTTGAGTTACGAACAACAAACTTTGAACAAAACCATTAAGAACTAAAAAATCCCCTTCATGAACAACTTCATACGCAAATTAATGTTAAAAAGCCATAAGGTAATTGCAATTCAAACCGTCAATAGTGATATTTATTTATCGGCTCATATTCAAAGACATTCTACTTTAAATATAAAATAAGAAAGGTTGACAGTATTTCTGCTATAAAGAAATATTATATAGCTTTGGATTTCAGACAAACGTAGTTAGCGTTTATTGTAAAAAAAAGAAAAGCCTATGAATAAAGAATGAATTAGAATCAATACTTGTGAAAATATTTTTAGGGGAAAAGATTAACCGAAAATAGACAACCAGCTTATAAATTTTCACAAGAAAACAACAAACGGGTTGCAATCCAAAATATTAAATATTAATCGGGAGCTGTAACTCCCAACTCAAATTTAGACATTTATGAAAACAAAAAGTTTAGTTATAATCATTTTCTTAGGATTACTGGTATTTGCAGGTTGTAATAAAGATGACCTTCTTGAAAACACGAAGAATAGTTCTTCTCCTAAAAAAGAGGTATTGACAGGTATTGCTCATTTTTCATCATTAGAACAGTTCAATAGTTCAATTGAATCTTTACAAAACACGGGGAATTTGCCAATAGAAATGAACGGTGTTGTTAGTTTAAGTCAAACTCTTCAATTAAAATCTGCTGAGACTGAAACGGATGACGTAGATACGTTAATATATAGTGACTTGGTGAAAGAACTCTTAAATGATAAATACGAAATTGCTATAGGCAATGTTTTTTTTAGGATTACAGAATTTGGTTCCTTTTTTACTACTTTAGATAATTTTGAACTGTTAAGGTCATTAGATATTAATGAATCAACAATTAAAAATAGTGAGCAGATAATGTATGCACTCGGATATTCTTTCCCAAATGGTATGTATGAGGTTAATGGTTATGAGAACCTATTTTTTTATGATACATTTCGTAAAAAAGACCCAATCAC
>CAYTDH010000432.1:0-4122 GCA_964436325.1 uncultured Tangfeifania sp. | reverse complement strand
TTACGAATTACGAATCACAGGTTTCGGAGGGTGTAGGGTGACTTTGATGGGCAAACAAGAGTTTCACGCAAAGGCGCAAAGACGCTAAGTCAATGACGAATTACGAATTACGAATTACGAATCACAGGTTTCGGAGGGTGTAGGGTGACTTTGATGGGCAAATAAGAGTTTCACGCAAAGGCGCAAAGACGCTAAGAAAAAAAATTCAAAATACGCATAGAATAAGAGAAAAACAATCAGGGGCGCTTTGTGGTTCTTCTAAAGGCCTTTGTGGTTCAAAAATCACACCCAAAAAAAACCCTTAGCTCAACCAAGCGAAGCGAATCCTATACCACCCAACCACAACAACCACGACAACTCCCCCTCCTCTCCGAGCGAAGCGATTAAAAAGACATCCGCAATTCCAACAAGCAACAAGCAACAAGCAACAAGCAACAATAAAATTATACATTCCAACGAAAATCTTTCTCCCTTTCAAAAGTAAGGATTTACTTTGCTTTGTTTTAAGCTGAAAGGATGTACACAAAAGAAGAGGCAAAAAAAATACGGATGGAATTTTGGGAGCAATTTGGCAAACGTTGCGAAATTCATCCACAGCTGCGCGAACGACGAAAAAAGTGGATGTTGCACCGCACCAAATTCAGGGGTATAGCGCTGCGTTTTGAGGCCAGCCGTACCGATGCAAAAGTCATCCTGGAACTTACCCACAAAAATGAAGACCAACGACTAAAAGCTTATGAAATTCTCGAAAACTACAAAGTGGTTATTGAGAATGATTTCCCGGATGGATTGATCTGGGAATTTTATCACCAGCGCGAAGACAGCGGCCAGGAGGTATGCCGCATTTACATATCCATCACCGATGTGAACTACCATCGCCGGGAAGACTGGCCCCGGATTTACAACTTCTTCATTGAAAACATGCTCCGCCTCGAAGAAAATTTTTTGATGGTCCGTGATGTATTAAAAGAAGAGTTAGGTTGATTTCAGGCAGCCGGAGGGATTAACTCAATTCCATTCTTTTTAATATCAGAAACAATGGGATCTGTTTCATTAAAATCTTTAATGGCAAAGGGATGAGGTTCAATCAGTAAATCATCATCGGTTCTCAAACTTAGCAGTTCGATTTGTAAATCAATGATATCCTGGACTGATTTAAAAATAATGGCTAAATCGATATCACTGTCCGGATGATTTGTACCCCGGGCATACGAACCAAAAAGAATAGCACTTTCAATATTATATTTTTCAACAACAGTTTCCAAGTACCTCTTTGCAATCTTTATAGCTGCGTTTTTATCCATACCCTTAATTCTTTTATAATTGCAATCCACTTTTCAGTATATTCCTTAGTGCATCTTTTGTAAAAATCTTGTTTATAATTGTCATATCGGGCATTTAAATTAAAAGTGGTAATAGTGTCAAGCCATTTCTTTTTTTCCACTTCAAATTCAATTCCGGAAACCTTTGCTAATCTGCGCAAATCATGGGTGAATGGTGCATGATTCTTTACTTTTTTAACTACCGCAGCTTTTAACAGCCTTTCAACTACAAGGTGACCTAAAAACAACGCCCAATGAAAATCTTTTTTTTCATAAAGATGCATCATTGTATCAAAATCACGATCTGAAGTTAAAATCCAATGATTCATGATTTTTTCGATATTTTTCTTTTCTTCAGACATTCATCAAAAATATGAAAATATTTTTTTCTCAATCCTCCAAAAAGTACCTCAACTGATCGAGCATGATGGGCACATCATCTTTATCAATGCCCTGGCTGGTCAAATGCGGCAGGTCTTCGTCAAACACTTCCAAAAATTCAACTTCCGAAAATCCGGCTTCGGATATGGACTTTTTGTAATAATCAAGTGCTTCCTTACGGTTGCCCAAACTCCATTGCACATGTCCCATATTCATAAAATCATGTTTCCCGGGTTCTTCATCGATCAGTTTCAAATAATACTTTTCGGCCTGTTCTTTTTTGCCCGAAAGGAACGAACACCATGCAATGGGCCGCCAGACCTTCTTATTTCCGGGAGCAAGGTATTCCACTTTAAAATAGCATTTCAACGCCTCTTCAAACTGATTCAGCTCAAGGTAGCAATGGCCAATATTCAACTGGTTATTCAAACTCTCAGCATCCAGCTTTTCAGCCTCTTTGTAATACTCGAGTGCTTTAGCGGGCTGCTTGAGGTTTCGGTAGCAGAGTGCAATCTTCTTGAGGTTCCACAGCCGGTTTAACTCATACAGGTCCGCCTTCAGGTAGGCTTCCAGGGCTTGTTCAAAATTTCCGAGCTTCTGATAGCAGAAAGCCACCTTTTGATACAATTCGCCGTCCTTCTTATCGTTCAGCAAATAATTGTAAATTTCAGCCGCTTCTTCGAAGTGATTCTTGGCAAAATAATATTCGGCAATGTTGCGCAACACTTTGGGATCCTCTTTCAAAATATCGCCCAGCGACAGTTTATTGTGAAAATCAAAACGCCAGTTAAAAATGTCTTCAAAATCAGCCTTCCGGGGGTGCAGCCTGTAAAACCGGTACAAATCCTGGATGTATTGATTGGAGACAAATTCAGCACTGCGCCCTTTGGCGATGAGTTCATCTTCATTTTCCATTTCCTGAAGTTGATCCATTTCAGCTTTCATCCCCTGAGCAAGGAAATCCCTGTTCTCCCCGGGAAGATTCTGGATGCTGAAACAAAACGAATATTTATCGGAATTACATAAAACAGGAGCACTGCCAATGGTTTCGATAAATTTCCTGTTGGTATTATCATCCATATCGATGATCTTTGATATGGAAGGATTCCAGGAATAAAAAGGCATAAACCAATTGCCCAGTTCTCCAAAAAAAGGAAAGGACTTTAACATGGAAAAAGAACCCATAAAAACATCCGCCCCTTCCATTTGCAACTCCGAGAACTCTTCCATTTTATCGATTAATCCCGGGGAATCTTTGAAAATCTCTTCCCATTCGGGGTTTTTATCTTCTCCCAGTCCCTCCTCCATTAAGCTGTCGAGGTTCATTTTATCCTTAAAATTGGGACTGATCCTGATCATCTCAGGAATGATTTCATCCCTGATTTTCCGTTGAATTTTCTCGGTCTCTTTACTCCGGATAAATTGAACAATGATTTGTTCCAGATTCTGCTTGAAAGCAGGTTCTTCGTTTAAAATTTTAAGCCTTCCGGTAATATTCGGATAAAAAGGAAGCCGTTCATCATATTTGTAAAAATTGATCAACAGCCCCACCAGTGCCCGCTGGTTGATTTCAGATTCCTCTGTTGCATAGGCATCAAACAACACAGCAAATTTTTCTTCATCAAAAAAGCGTTGCAGGCTAAGCGTTAGAGCTGTTATTAGAAATGAGCGCCACGGCACCGGATTCACCGGATTGGAAAAAAAATTCTGAAGGGCTTCACCATCTCCGGCCGTGAACTTATCGGAAAACCAAATATGGTAAAAAAGCCGGAATATCTTTTGCTGCTGATCCTTTGCTGCGGCCATTTGAGCGAAAGAATCACCACCCTCCTCCTGCTCAATGGCTTTCAGTTCATCATTCAAATATAGTTCTTCCAGCTCGGTCAGAAAAACAGAAAGGTTGGTTATTACCTGGCTTTTAAACCCCCGCTTTTTTTCATACTCCACCGAAGAGGAGAACTTCATCCGTAAAGCATGAATGACATTATCGGCCAATTCAAACACAGAGACAAGCAGCTTGCGGTAAATCTTCTGTCTTTCGGGATCCTTTATTCCCTCTACCGTATATTTCAGCATGAAATGATACGTTTCCTCAAGGTTCCGGTATTCATCATAGTAAAAACCCAGATTATGATTAGCAATCAGTTGCTCCAGCTTGTCAAAAGCCGGCTTAAGTTTTCTGGAAACTAAATAACGGGTTATCTCTGCATTGGTTATTTTAATCTCTTTTTCTGTCATGTTTCATTGTTCTTATTCAAATGTAATTCAAAAATCAGAGGGAACAAAAAACACACCAATCAAAATAGCATGCGTTAATGTCAGCATTTGACCTGGCTGACAGAAAAAATGAACAAAACAAAACACATCTGGCATATAAGTATCAAGTCAACTTTTGACTGTTATTTCGACGGGTAAGCAG
>CAYTDH010000431.1:0-4130 GCA_964436325.1 uncultured Tangfeifania sp. | reverse complement strand
AACACAGCAAATTAGTAAATGAAATCACTATTTCTGGCATTAGGATTGGTTGTATTTTTTTCAACACCGCTTTTCTCGCAAACCATTAAAGGAGAGGTACGCCATCATCAAAACAATCAGCCTTTACAGGGCGTAAATATTTCCATGGAAAATTCAACGGCAGGAACTGTTACGGATGAACTGGGTTTTTTCTTGCTTTATACAGGAGAAAATGGGAACAGGCTGCGGGTATCCCATATTGGCTTCAATTCGAAAACTGTCGATCTTGATACGGTCGATACTTCACACCCTCTGGTAATAAAACTGCAACCTGCTTCGGTTCACTTAAACAAAAGCATTGTGGTTACTGCTTTCCGAAACGAACTGGTTTCGTTTGAAACCCCCGATGCCGTTTCGGTAATTTCAGCGAAGCAATTAGAAAACAATGCCCCCCGTTCCATGGCCGAAGCCCTTATCGGGGCCACGGGAGTCTGGATGCAAAAAACCAACCATGGAGGAGGATCTCCTTTTATTCGCGGACTAACCGGAAATCAAACACTTTTGCTTGTTGACGGAATCCGCCTGAACAATGCCACCTTTCGTTATGGTCCAAACCAATATTTCAATACCATCGATGTTTTTTCGGCAGAACGGGTGGAAGTCATCCGCGGAAAAGGATCGGTCCTTTATGGCAGCGACGCATTGGGCGGGGTGATCAATGTCATTACCCGCTCTCCGGAATATTTTTCAGGAAAATCAAGGATTAAAAGTCGGGGAAGGCTGAAATACATGAACAAAGGGATGGAACGATCAGGACTGGGAGAACTTTCTTTTCAGTCGAAAAAGGTGGCCTTGCTTGGAAATGTGGGTTACAAAAATTTCGGGGATATTTATGCAGGAGGTAACCTGCAGTTCGAACGTCCTTCAGGATACGATGAAACGAGTGTAAATCTTCATGCCAAAGCACATTGGGAGAACCGCTGGCAGGTGAAATCGGCTTTCCAGTATGTCATTCAAAATGATGTTCCGCGCTTTGACCAGGTTGCCCAGCGGGGCTATCAGCGTTATGCATTCGATCCTCAGATCCACCGTTTGGCTTATGCCAGGCTCGAACATTTCGGGGAAATACCCCTTCTTCAAAAAGTTCAATTTACTGCTTCCCATCAGTATTCTGATGAAACCCGGAAAAAACAAAAAGAAGCATCCCCTTTTTTCCAAACAGAATACGATAAAGTAATGACCCTTGGCCTGTCTGCGGAGGCCTATTCAGAATTTGAAGAAAACTGGAAGGGGGTAACCGGAGTGGAATTCTATTCCGATAAGGTGAACTCGGGCAAAAAGGAAGAAAATACCGAAAATGGTGAAATAACAGAAATGCGTGGATTGTACCCCGACAATTCATCCATGAAAAACCTGGCTTTATTTACCCAGCACTCATTCGGCTTCCGTTCTTTCAACTTCAATCTTGGAGGGCGGTACAACACAGTCAGTATTCATTCTTTGGATCAGGAATTCGGAGAAGTTAAGTTAACCCCTTCTTCCCTCGTAGGAAATATCTCGGCTCAATATTATTTTTCGCCGTTGCAACAAATCATCCTTTCAGCCTATTCCGCGTTCAGGGCACCAAACATAAACGATATCAGTTCTTTTGGAGCTTTCGATTACGGAATTGAAATTCCCTCTCCCGAATTATCACCCGAAAAATCGATTACTATTGAAACAGGATATAAAAAATCAACAGAACAGTTTTCAATGGTTATTACCGCGTTCAACACAAGATTAAACAACCAGATAGTGAGGGAGAAAACCACTTTTAAAGGAAGCGAATACCTCGATGGGGAACGGGTTTACACCAAGCAAAATCTGGCCAGGTCCACTATCAGAGGAATCGAATTTGAATCCCAAATCCTGCTAAATCCGGAATTTTCGCTTATCAATAACCTCACCTGGCTTCACGGGAAAAACAGGGAAAACGGTGAACCGATGCGGCGGATTCCACCAGTCAACGGGAAACTGGCGTTGCAATACACCAGAAAAGGATTATCCGGAGAGGCCGAATTCCTCTTTGCCGCCAAACAAGATCGGCTCTCGGGAGGAGATATCGACGATCATCGCATACCCGAAGGAGGAACCCCGGGATGGAGCATCATAAACTTCAAAACCGGTCATTCCTGGAAAAATAGTTCTGTGAATGCGGTCTTGCACAATCTGCTGAATACCGCCTACCGGATTCATGGATCTGGTGTTGACGGTTATGGCCGCTCTCTGCGGTTAACATTTCAGTTTAGCATCTGACAAGAATCTTCATTGCAGAGCCGCTTTTGCTCATTCGTGTTATGAGTGCCTATGTGGAATCATTCCCCGCGGTATTCAATCCCTGGCTGTCGGAAACACTCCTTTTTATGACGACTGTGGAATTTTTTTCCTGCTTATGCTCCCGGATTGTTCATTTTTTTCACAGTGAAAAAACCATACCTTTGGGAATGCCCTCAAAAAAACGTTGAATGGAGAAAGGCGCAAAAAGGGGGAAACATAAGCATGGCATCATCCCATCACAGCCAGGAAAATCCGTTGCCTTTAAATATTCTTCAAGAAAAATGAACAATTTTCTGATAATTAAGTATATAATAAGGAATCAAAATTTTTTAAGGTATGGCTAACAGAAGGACATTTTTAAAATCGCTGGCCGGCATAACCGCCGGTTTGTCGATTTCCAATGCTGCTTACAGTGAAGAAAAATCGCGTGACCGCCTCGGTGAAATTCTGCCCTTGCGCAAATTCGGCCGCACCGGGGAATATGTCACCATGCTCGGAACAGGTGGTTTTCATATTGGATGGACCACCGAACGGGACGCTCAGGAAGTCATTGAAGCTTCACTCGAAGGAGGGGTTCGCTTTTTTGATACCGCAGAAAGCTACTCCGCCGGAGTAAGTGAGGAAAGATATGGGAAATACCTCACCCCGCAACACCGCGATTTGGTCTTTTTAATGACAAAAACCACCGGCAGTGATGCCAAAACAGTTCGTGAGCACCTTGAAGGAAGCTTACGCCGGTTAAAAACAGACCAGATTGACCTTTACCAGGTTCATTCAATCCGCACCCCGGAAGATGTAAATAACCGCATTGAAAACGGAGTTCTGGAAGAAGTTCTGAAAGCCAAACAGGAGGGAAAAATCAAATACATTGGGTTTACGGGACATCAAAATCCATTCGCACATACCCGCATGCTTGAGCGTACGCGCGAAAGTGATATCATGGACGGTGTTCTGATGCCCGTGAATGTATTGGACCAATCGTATTTCAGTTTTACCGAAAATGTTATGCCCGAGTCCCTCTACCGGAACATCGGTATCATGGCCATTAAATCACTTGCAGACGGCCGGTTCTTTGCCAAAAAAGAGCGCGCAGGATGGACAAGCGACGATCCGCTCATTCCGAATTATATGAGCATTAAAGAAGCCATGCATTTTGTTTGGTCACTCCCAGTTTCAGTGCTTATCTCAGGAAATGAAAATGCCACCTACATGCGCGAAAAAATCGCTCTTGCCCGTTCATTTGTCAAACTTTCCGAGGCTCAAAGAATGGCGCTTGTTGAGAAAGTAAAAGACTTTGCACAAACCGGTAAAATTGAGTATTTTAAGAAGAAAGAGGCTTAAAAAAGAAAATCCCGGGACCTCTGCCCCGGGATCAAAACTAAACCTAACTAAACCAAACTTATGAAAAAACAGCAATTTTGTTCTGCAATTACTTGTGAAGATTGAGGGTCAATTTTCTTTTTTAATTGTTTTCATGGCTACTAAATAAATACAAATAGTATGCCAAAAATCTTTTTTTGAAGGACAAACCGAAGTCGGTCGAATGGATATTAATTCAACAATAAGCATGACCCTGCAAAATTTATTTCAAGCCTATATTTCAAAAAATAAATATCTTTGCATCAAGGCCAAGGGGGCTGGTTATTTATAAAAAGGAGAAAAGATATTTATGGATACGATTCGCAATTTTTGCATCATTGCTCATATCGATCACGGTAAGAGTACGCTGGCCGATCGCATGCTGCAGATCACCGGTGTGGTGGATGACCGTTCGATGCGCGCGCAGTACCTCGACCGCATGGACATCGAGCGCGAGCGCGGAATCACCATCAAAT
>CAYTDH010000430.1:2233-4135 GCA_964436325.1 uncultured Tangfeifania sp. | reverse complement strand
CTGATGTTAGGCATCGTACAACAACAAAAAAGAAAGAAGGGAAGACCAATGAAACACACCTACGCAATAAATGATGATTGCCTGTTCCAGCAGGAAAATGGACCTGATACGTTTGACTGGATTTGTGTCTCTGACGAGACACAAACGTATGGGGTTGGCTATTGCATCGCCCCTATAGACTTCAATGAGGATGCCTTCGTCCTGTTTAAAGATGAAGCCGATTGCCTATTCATGATGGACAATGATCGCCCCTACTTGGTGAGGGAGTTTGTAGAAGAGGCAGCAAGCACTTACTTAGAAGACCAATGAAAACCCACACACTTAAAAACCTGACAACAACCTCGCTCGAGGATCTTCCCGAAGCCGTAGAATCGGCGATTGCCAATGAGGGCCCAAGCTGGCAACAAATGGGCAAAAAATTCCTGCGGTTCATCCAAACCGGGAATGTGGAATTCACCATTTTCGCTAAGGGCAATGGCAAGCTGCCGTTTTTTGCCTTTTCTGCCCTTCCGGGATCCACTTGTCCCGGAGCCGGAGATTGCCTTAATTGGTGCTATTCATTCCGCGCTTGGAGATATCCTGCGTCCTTCTTCCGCCAGCTCCAAAATACGATCCTTGTCCAACGACAGGATCCCCAAATCCTGCAGGCATGGCAGAAAATCCCGAAAAGCGTGGTTGTCCGTCTTTACGTCGATGGAGACATCGATTCGCTCGAGACACTCAATTTTTGGATGGATGCCTGCAGGGGACGGCCCGACCTGCAGGTGTATGGCTACTCCAAATCATGGATGATCTTCCTCCAATTCAAAAAGGATTGGCCTGAAAACTATACTCTCAACCTGTCACAGGGATCCCGATATGGAGACGGGATCAAACGCCTGATCACCAAACTCCCGATCGTAAGAGGGGAATTTATCGCCGTCCCGATCAAAAAATCCTTAGTCCGGAAGATGAACACTCCGGAATATCGACAAGCCGTCAAAGAGGCAGCAAACGAAAAAGTGTTTGTCTGCCCAGGCAAGTGCGGTGATTGTCTCAACGGCAAGCACGCTTGCGGGAACGACCGCATGCAAGACGTTAAAATAGCAATAGGGATCCACTAGCATGAACAAACACGAAACACTAAATGCCCTTAAAGGGATCCTGCAAATGCTGCGGGAATACTGGACAAGCGATTGCCCAAGCGAAATGTCAGCAATCTATTCCCAGATAGAAGCAGAACTGGAAAACCTGATAGAGGAGCTCGAGAAATGATATCCAGAATACTCAGGATCGACCCACGGGACCAGCAGCGTGCCGTCAAACTGGCAGCCAGGTTCCCCGGGCGCTACCGGTTCCTGCCAACCCGGTGCGAGCTAATCATCAAACAGGCAACAAACAAATAAACAACCGACCCGGCGGGATCCGGGAACAAGGAGAGAAACCATGAATAACGAAAACTATGTGTATTGGGTCGCCGACGATGAATTCCGGGACATAGTAAGCGATGAGCGCCTATCTGCTGAGGATTTGCCGGGGTATGACGGAGATTATTACATCGAAAGGCGGGCTTTTGTCGATGCGAGCCAAGCCGAAGAAGCGGCACAGAAAGCTGCGCGGAACCTCGACACGGAAGGGATCGGACTGGACTTTGAGGTGGTCCGTTACCGCCTGAAAAAAGGGACCGCCGAGGAGGCGGTTGCGGCGGATCGGCAGCATAACCATAAGGATTTCGCGGAATTTGTGGATGAGGCAAGTCGCGAGGTCATCGCGTCGGTCAAGGCGGAATGTCCCGAAGCGAGGCCCTCGTCAACGAGGCCCGGAAGGCAATGATGGGCGACGAATTCACCCCCGTCCGATATGACGGGGGCACCCTTTAACCTTCAAACCGGTAGGTTGACTCAACCTGCTTGACCAACCCCA
>CAYTDH010000430.1:0-2133 GCA_964436325.1 uncultured Tangfeifania sp. | reverse complement strand
GGCACCCTTTAACCTTCAAACCGGTAGGTTGACTCAACCTGCTTGACCAACCCCAGAATCACCGGGTCAGCACAGGGAATGAAAACCCTTGCGACCCGGTGAAGCTGTTTTTTACCGTCCTGGGCAACCTCGAGGTTCCCGCGTTCAACCAGGTCCTCGAGGATCCGGGAATTCTTCTCATTGCTGCCCTTCATCTTCCCGAGCAGCTCACCCTTGGTCAGGGTCAACCGCCGGTCTTCGCCGTCAAACAGGCAACCACCTTCACCGGCCACATGCAGTTTCTCTTCAACGAACTCCTCCGCTCGGGAATTGTCCGCCGGGGCAACGATGCAAACGTCCATCCCCTGGTTGTCTGCAGAAGGATCAATTTCCACCCAGGCGGCCGTTGCGTGCTTGGGGCCTACACCACCGTTACGGTCCTTGGCAATCTGCAGGCGAATCTTCCCGGGGATCCCCGGGGCGTAGGGCTCCTTCAGGGTAGCCAAATAGACAGCCCCGTCATAGCGCCCCAGCTTCGCTCCCGATCCTCGAGGCCACAGTCCCGCTGAATCGGAATCCTTGGCGACGTGGTCAGAGATCAAACAGGCAGCCCCTGACCCGGCAAACGGTCGCAGGTACTCCCTGAAAAATGCCAGGATGTCGCTTTCGTCTCGCTCGCTGCGCCCGGACGAGGAAATCAAATCGGCAACCCCGTCCACGATGACCAGTGCCGGCGATTGCCTGGCAGCCCACCGCTGGGCGCGCTGGACCTGCACCCTGTCCGGGTCATGCAGGTAACGGAAGCGCGAGCGCATGGCAGCCTCCGGGGCTCCCATGCCCGCCAAACGGGCAGTGATAGCGGCCGGGTTATCCTCGGGATCGACGAAGACCACCACGCCTCCGTCGGTGAGGACCTCGGCAGCAATGGCAAGGGCGACGTTGGTCTTGCCCACCGAGGGCTCGGCATGGATCTCATTGAGCCTTCCCGGATACAACAGGCATCCGCCTCCCTGGATGCGCCCGATAGTGGGCAGCTCCCGGTGATATCCCGAGTCCAGAATCCCCCCGATATCAACGAAGAGGTCCTCGAAGGTATCGCCTTCATCCACAGCCTCTGTGAGGGCTTTTATGAGCCGGCTGATATCAGCAACTTCAGCCGTGCCGGAATCGCGTTCTCGAGAGCCATAGCCGCGCTCCTGCAGGGCTCTGGCGGCAGCCTTGAAGTCCCCGTCGTGCTCAAGCATGGCGAACACGGCAAACGGGGTGTACCCGCGCCCGGGGTCGAAGGGAGGCGCCGATGAGGTGAAGACAAAAAACTTCCCCGGGACATGGTTCCAGGTTGCCGATTGACCGCCGTCCTTGCCGGGTCGGCGCCAGATAACAGCGTTCTTGTCATGAGTGTGCCACCCATGCGATCGTAACAGGGCGAAAAAATCCGCCTCCCCACGCATATTGAAATCATTTCCCGGAAGGGAATCATCTCCGGCATCCAGCGAGGGTTGTTTCCACGGGGGCAACTCTTCGGGAGTCCCGAACGAACGAGCCAGCTCGAGCAACTCATGCACTTCCTCCTTAGAGAGGACCGGAATGGCGTCGAAGGATCCCTGCCTGACCTCATATCCCCGGGAAGGGGCGGCAATGATGTAGGCGCCATCGGCGCGGGTCTCGATGATCCCCTGTCGCTTCCCGTTGCGGGCAAGGACCTGGGTCTTGACCGGATGGGGACTGAAAAAGATATAATGAGCCCCGCCGCCATTGGGGGTCCCCTGAATCAGGATCCTCGAGGTGTCAATCCCGGTGGACTGCGCGCGCTTGGCGAATTCCTCCGACAATCCCCGGGAATGCTTGGCATCGATGTCGATGCAGCAAAGGTGATGCTTGCCTCCTGTGGCAATTCCGATCAGGGCGTCCGGACAATCCTTCCAGAGTTTTTCTATCACCTTGGCTTCGAGGGAGGCATCCTTAAACCCCCGTGGAGTCTTCGGTGATTTGTCGGCGTTGCAGGGAAAAACCGGCAACCCCAGTGAGGCATAGTTAAGGGCTTTCAACATCATTTTTCTCCTACCCACCGATACTCATTGATGCTCTTGTCGGCAGGGCGCCGCCGGACCTCCACCGGATCTCCGTCATCGGATAGCCGTCGCAGCGTGTTCC
>CAYTDH010000429.1:0-4139 GCA_964436325.1 uncultured Tangfeifania sp. | reverse complement strand
ACGAGGTGGCCGCCTATATCAATGACTACTATAAACAAAATGGAGTGACCGCTCCCCGGTGCCGGGCTTACCTTGATTTTGAAGAGATTCTGGATCGCGATGATATTGATGCCGTGCACATTACCACTCCCGACCACTGGCATGTACCTGCGGCTGTGAAGGCAGCCCGTGCAGGAAAGCACATCATGCTCGCCAAGCCGCTTGGTTTGAGTTATCCCAATTTTAAGGTCCTTGAAAAAGAATTGCTTGCGAACGATGTACGGTTTCATTATGGTACCCAGCAGCGGTCAATGCGGCACATGCAACGTGGCATTGAAATGTTAAGAAGCGGCATGATTGGTGACATCGGAAGGGTTGACGTTTGGGCGCCCGGGAAAAATCCGGTGGAATCGCCGGTTTGCAAAGAAGTGCCTGTTCCGGAAACCTTTGATTACGACCGCTGGACCGGACCGGCACCCCTTAATCCTTACTGTCCCGAAAGAGTTACCAACAATGGTTCCTGGTTTCAGTGGGACTACAGCATTGGTTTTTTGGCAGGCTGGGGAGCACACCCCCTGGATGTGATGATCTGGGGGCTGAAAGAGAAACTGGATGGGCCTTATTCCTGCAGCGGTACCGGAAAATACTGGGAGCCGGGTGGCATATACAACAATATTCTATCCTGGGAAGTGGATTACGACTATACATCAGGGATAAAAGTACATTTTTTCAGTACAGACGTCGCCGAAGGAAAGGATTTGTTGCATTACAGGAAACTCAAAGAGGGAAACGGAACGACTTTTTACGGTACAAAAGGCTGGATATCACTGAGCAGGTCTTCGGCACAATCCGATATTCCGGAGTTGAACAGGGAATTGAATAATTTCCCTCAAAATGATGACGGATGGATTCAAAGCGAAGAAAATACAATGGGACAATTGTTTTTGGATGTAATAACCGGTAAAAGTCAGGAAACCTGTCCACTGGAAGAGGCAATTCTTTCTGATACCATTAGCCATATGGGGAATATTTGTATCCGGAGGGGAAGGATAATTAACTGGAATCCGGTTAATGGAAGCGTAGAAAACGATTCTGCAGCAAACAAATGGTTTGTGCGGGAAATGCGTCCCCAATATACCATTTAATGGCGTGGTTTTTTGGGGCTTTTGGGGGCTTTTCCCATGGATTTTCTCAGGAAAATTCCGGAAATTTTTTCACATCCACTTCCCGCATCATTTCGTAAATGCTTACGAAAAGTTTTTCCACATTGGGTTTGGAGAAATATTCGCCGTCAATGCCGTAAGCAGGTTTGTGTTCCATGGCCGGGAGCGTCCTCGGCGCAGTATCGAGGTAATTGAATGCTTTTTGCTCTTCCATTACTTTCTGCATCATGTAAGCGGTTCCGCCTCCCGGAATATCTTCATCCACAAAAATGACTTTCCCGGTTTTTTGGATCGAGGAAAGAATCATATGGTTAATATCAAAGGGAAGCAGGGTCTGCACATCAATGACTTCTGCGGAAATTCCTTTCAGTTCATCCAGCAGGTCAGCCGCTTTGAGGGCATGGTGGGCATTCCAACCATAGGTAACAATGGTGATATCATTTCCTTCTTTCAAAATTTCAGGTATGCCCAGCGGAACTCTGTACTCACCCGGATTGGCGGGGAGTTTTTCTTTAACGTTGTACCCTTTGAGCGGCTCGATAACCAGGGCGGGGTCATTTCCCTCCAGAAGCGTATTGTAAAAACCGGCTGCCTGGGTCATGTTCCGGGGGACACAAAGGTACATGCCCCGCAGGGAGCCCAGCAGCATTTGCATCGGTGAACCGGCATGCCACATTCCTTGCAACTGGTGCCCCCGGGTGCGGACAATCAGAGGAGCGGCCTGTTTCCCTTTGGTGCGGTACTGGAGACTAGCCAGGTCGTCACTCAGGGTCGAATGTGCATAAATAAGGTAATCGAGGTACTGGATCTCGGCAATGGGCCTGAATCCCCTCATGGCCAACCCAATCCCCTGCCCGATAATGGTGGTTTCACGGATGCCTGCATCAGAAACACGGTGAACTCCGTATTTTTGTTGCATGCCCTTCATCCCCTGATTTACATCGCCCAGCTTTCCGGTATCTTGTCCAAAAGTCACAAGGTTGGGATGCAACTCAAACAACCGCTCAAAATTGGAACTGAGAATTTCAGAACCGTTCACTTCAGGGGAATCTGATTGATACGTTGCAGGAACCGGTTTAATGGTTAATACTGAATCGCTGTTTTCGCGATATAACTGGCGGTTGTAGAAATTGCGGCTGCGCTGCTCAAAATCATCAATCCATTGCTTCAGCATATTTCTTTCTTGCTGAAGTTCTTTCATCCCATGCAGCTCGAAAAATATTCTTTTGGCAAACGTTAAATATTTTCTCCGGGTAGGGAAGGTTCGCTGATGAATTTCATCCAACTCTCCGGTTTTATCTGTTTGGCCCTGAGAGCGGTTTTTAATTTCCAGGATGATTCTATCCAGACTTTCAGCTTCGGCTTTGAAACCGGAAGTATAGTTTTCCCATGCCTTTTTTTTGGCTTCCCTGGCTCTGCGGGCAGCCTTTCTTTCGATGGTTTCAAGGGTTTCAGGGTCTGCTTTTCCATTTTCAAGCAACCATTTCCGGAAATGAATGAGTGGATCGTGGTCTTTTTCCCATTGGAGACGTTCTTTACTTTTGTAACGTTCCTGAGACCCCGAGGTGGAATGTCCCTGAGGCTGGGTCAGTTCCCGGATATGAAAAACAACAGGAGTTTGATTTTTTCGGCAGCGTTGGATTCCCTCTGAAAATGTTTCGACCAGTTCGGGATAGTCCCAGCCTTTGGCGGTGTAAAGTTCAATCCCCGGATGGTTTTTATCGCGCTGAAATCCTTTGAGGGCTTCCGAAATACTGGCTTTGGCTGTTTGCAATTCCACCGGCACACTGATTCCATACCCATCATCATAAACAGCAACGGCCAGGGGCACCTGCATAACGGCAGCGGCGTTGATGGTTTCAAAAAATATCCCTTCGGAAGTACTGGCATCACCGATGCTTCCAAAAGCAACCTCATTTCCCGTGACGTTGTTGTTGAGGTGTTTTTTCATCTCCGGTTTTTCCCTGACGATTTTTGAGGACTGGGCCAGTCCCAGTAATCGTGGCATCTGTCCTCCGGTAGAAGAGATGTCGGATGCAGAATTATATTGTTCGGCGAGATTTTTAATTTCCCCCCCCGGGGTAATGTTGGGCGTGGAAAAATGGTTGTTGAAATTCCTCCCTCCTGTGGACGGATTGATTTGCTCATCGGTGTCTCCATATATCATGGAAAAAAACTCCTCTGGCTCCAGTAATCCCAGCGCAAGCATGAAGGTTTGATCACGGTAATAGCCCGACCGCCAGTCCCCTTTACGAAAAGATTTGGCATAAGCCAACTGGACAATCTCTTTCCCGTCACCAAAAATTCCAAAATGGGCCCTTCCGTTGTGTACTTCTCTTCTTCCCAGAATACTTAACTGACGGCTCAGGTGGGCTAAGTAATAATCCTGGAGAACCTCTTCGGTGGTTGTTGGTTGATTTGTACTTATTGCCGGTTTTTCCAGATACATATGTTTTTTTATTTAAAAGACAATTTAGTCTTGTAACCACCAAAATAACGTTCCAAAAGCATATTTGTTTAAATGGCCGGCGAGGATTGTTTTTGCTGGTGTCGTGTCCAAAACCGTCGGCGTCGCACCTGACATTCCGTTGGCTGAAAAACAAACACAACTGATAGTTTCTCAAAACACCGAATATTCATAAGCGACACCGACGGTAGTTCTGCAGGACTTTGATTCATTAGCTGTCATTTCGAGAGGTTACCCAAAATTTTTTTGGGTCGGGACTACCAATGACAGATTTTCATAAGTAATTAATAATGAATTTAGTAAGAAAATCGCACTTTAATGTCATTTCGACGACGAAGGAGGAGAAATCTCGTGAAACAGGGAAAGATTTCTCCTCGCAAGCTCGTCGAAATGACAGTTACTGCCATTGTCATTATTCTCATTATGCCCAAAAAAAATTTTGGATAGGGACTCGCAATGACAGATTTTTACAAAACACTTATAATGAATGAAATAATGAAATCGGATTTTGGTCTCATTTACTCACTACG
>CAYTDH010000428.1:0-4141 GCA_964436325.1 uncultured Tangfeifania sp. | reverse complement strand
AAGTTTTAAAAGGCAATTCATAATTTCAAGGAATAGATTCAAATTTCTCCGTTATAAAAATGTTGATTTTATGTCGGGATGGAGAAAAGAAAAGGTTTCAAAGCAAAGACCTACTTTTTACAAGGTATTCCAAAACACGGGGGTAGTTGCACAACTGTCCGTTAAGCATTATGAATTATTGCTTTAGACGGACAGTTTAAAAAAAGTATTCAAAAGCGGGCTACCAGATTCTTTTCATTTCATTTATCCTAAGCGATTCTATTTTACCCTGCCCCCCCTGCGAAAAGAGTTCAATGGTAGTGAACGGTTCGCGTGGAATACGATTACCCACGTTTGTGCCCGTTCATACCAAAAGACCCTGGGATCGCGGTTAGGTTCCAAAATTGGATTGCCTTCGTACTTCGCAAAATTCCTGCCCTTATGGTTATTGCAGGCTACATTCTGTGTCATTTTTTTGTCTGCATCCGTATAAAATGCTACCAGTGCATTTTTATCCCAGCCTGCTGAGTTGTTCTTATCGATAACGGCAGTCCCTGAGAACATTGTTCCCAGCTCATCCGGATAAAAGGCATCATTCAGCTTCTCCCTGTGGAGCATGTCTTTTCATCCTGGCTTCCATTTCCTCAAGGGGGATACCTTTTGTTTCCGGAACGAAAAAGGAGACCCAAAGCAATTGAAGCACCATCATGCCGCAAAACAGGCCAAAAATGACCTCCGGTTTAAGGGCTTCTGCCATCAGGGGAAAGACCAATGTCAGTGATGCAGCAAAAAACCAATGGGTAAAGCTGCCCAGCGACTGTCCAAATGCCCGCTGTTTGTTTGGGAAAATTTCACTGATAAATACCCAGATCACCGCTCCCTGTCCAACAGCATGTGCAGCAATAAAAGCAAATATATAAACCGGCACCAGAGCCACATTCCCGGATGAAAAAGCCCAGGCCGTCAAACCCAGGGAGGCAATATACCCGAAAGAACCAATATACAAAAGTTTCCGGCGACCCAACCGGTCTATCAGCCATAATCCCACAAACGTAAAAATCAGGTTGGTAATCCCTATTCCGACAGATTGAAGAAGGGCAGCCTCAGATCCCAAACCGGTCATTTCAAAAATGCGAGGTGCAAAATAGAGAATGGCATTGATGCCTGAAAGCTGATTAAAAAAGGCAATAAAAAAAGCCAACAGAAGGGGCTTAACCAAACGCCTGGAAAACAGTGACTGAGGCTGTTTTTTCTCATTCGTTGATGCGATAATCTCCCGGTAAAACAGGTCCAGTTCATCGGCTGAGGCATACGGATTGGTCTTTTTCAAAACAGCCAGTCCACTCTCCCGGTCATTTTTATGAACGATCAGCCAGCGGGGACTTTCGGGAAGGCCCAGGCATAATACCGCAAAAAGCAGTGCCGGGAAAGCTTCCACTCCCAACATCCAGCGCCACGCATTATCACCGATACCTCCCAACAGGGAATTTGACAGAAAAGCGATCAGGATACCAAAAACAATGTTAAACTGAAACATGCCGGTAAGCCGCCCACGGTATTTCGGCGGGGCGATTTCCGAGATAAACATGGGTGCTGCTACCGTTGATATCCCCACACCAAGTCCCCCCATAAACCTGAAGGTCATAAAGGACCAGACCTCCGGAGCCAGCGCCGAACCAACGGCAGAGGCAAGGTAAAGTACTCCTGTCCACAGTAATGTTTTTTTTCTTCCGTAATATTCAGCGGGCCAGCCGCCGATCATTGATCCGATAACGGTCCCCCACAAAGCCATGCTGATGGCAAGTCCATGGAGTGTGCTGTCAAGTTCCCAGATCGATTGAATCGTCTGCTCTGCACCCGAAATCACCACGGTATCGAAACCGAATAGAAATCCGGCCAGGGAAGCCACGATGGCACTTTTGTATAAAAAAAATCTTGATTTCATAATGATTAGTTAGTACAATATATTTTACTGTTGAAATAATTCTAGCCCGCTGATATCCAGCATGAGCATTTGCCGGCCGCTATTGCCAACCGGGCAATCAATAATAATCTTCTTCTCGTCCCGGCTTTGGCGGGGATGCAAGTCAACACGCCACTCCCCGGTGTATTGGGGATCCATAAAAATCCTGCCCAGGACAATTTTCTCTTTCGTGGCCGGATTATACAGGTAAAGCTCTGTCTGGCGGTTTTTATCAGGATACGTATCATTCAGGATCCATTCCTGCCCGGGCAGGTAACTGCAATGTCCATCCACCTTCAGCTCCTTTTCCCCCACAATGGTATAACGCTGCTCTTCCTGGTCTTCGAAAAGAAAGAACCGGTTCCCCACCTCCGGCCGGTTAGCCCATGCCAGAATCTGTTTATCATTCTTCCACCAAAAATGAGAAGTCATCCGGGAGTCATTGATGATATGAATATTTCTGCCATCAACAGCGGCAGTAATAAAGCGTGTTCCCAGGGGAGATACCCGGGCGGCCTCACCGGGGACCACCCACCGGTGAAGGAAGGCAAATCGTTTTCCATCCGGGCTGATATCAATGGCATTAAAATAGTGTTTATAAGATTTCAGGTCTTCAAGCGGATAAGGAATATCTGCAATTTCTTTAAGGGAAACAATTAATTCCTTTTTGCCATTATCAAGGGAAATTTTGTAAATACCTGCATTATCAGGGGCAGTTTTTTCCCTGTTAATGTCTTCGATTCCGGCATAGCCATAACCCGCACGTACATCCTGCACCCTTTCGAAATCCAGGGTAAGTGCGAATTCCCCATCCGGGCTTACTGTATATATTGGAGAATCAATGGTTTGTTTTTCCCTGGTCTTCACATTCAGGATGTGGCAAACAAATTGATTATCCACCCGGTCGTTCCATAATACCTCATCCTTGCTTCCGGGCCGCCATTGCAGCATACACCCCTGCTGCCAGTTCCATGCCCGCGAGGATCCAAGTTCGATCCATTTCCCTCCTTTTTTCAGATCAATCATTCCTGTTTTTATTTCATCATCCTAGGACAATCTATTGTCCTCAATATCAATTTTTGTTATTGCTTTTCCCGTTGCATTGTTTTGAAGTGAAAATTCTGCATTGGAACTATTCTCCGACAAACGAACTTTCCAGCCTAAAGAAAAACGCCATGTCTGCACGCTGAAGTCCCATTTCCAATTGGCCTTGCCCTGAAAACCCAATGCTCCGTTTTTTATTTGCATATAATGTGCGCCCTTATCTCCGTAATATGCGGAGGCTTGATCAGCATAATATTTGAGAAAATCAATACGTTCGTCTGTGTTGAAAATGGAAGTTTCCCCCTTAAAATCGGTTCCTCCGTTTGCCTTAGTGTCTTTAGAAAAATGACGGACCTCAAAGCCAACCGAAAGAGGTTGTGATCTGTTCGGTAACATGAAAAAGTACAATATTAACGTAACGAAGCATGTGGTTCTATTCATTAGTATTAATTCTTAGTCTGTTTTATGGATGAAAAAGTCTAAAACACTTAAAACTCGAACATCCTTTGTTTTTTTACTATTCCCCAAAGTTTTTACTTTTACAGAATTATCCGGCAATAACTTAAGTAAATCTTTAAAATCATAGTATTGTAAAGAGCCTGGTTGTTGTTCCTGTATGTACACCAATTGCTCTCTCCCCCATAAACAGGGGTCGAAAACTGACCTTTGTTTCTCCTGACCAAATAAACTAGAAAAAAAGTAATATAAACAGGAATATGGAAAGGCCTTTAATATTCATATCGTATTGTACTTAAAACCTGTAACTAATTAGTTTGCAAATTAGCAATAGTTTTGAGTGATTCAATAACATTTTGTTTGTTTTTCAGGTTTATTATTTCCCGTATATAAAATTTTTGTATTCGTTTCGTTTAAATACATCCAACCATTAAACAACAGCAAAACTTAAAAATATAAACGATTACCACGCGATACAATCGCGCGGCAACTAAGGACAAGATTGTTGTCAGAATCAAAAATAAAATAATTTTGGATTGGAAAACTTAATTTATTCACCTGAATTAGCATTGGATTATTAAATTAAAGAAACTATATTTACCTTGTAGAACTAAAAAAAAATGAAAAGATATATTTATTCCAATTTAACAGGCTGGGTGAAAAAAAAAAGGCGCAAACCATTATTATTGCGCGGTGCGA
>CAYTDH010000427.1:0-4159 GCA_964436325.1 uncultured Tangfeifania sp. | reverse complement strand
TTGGCTTTTATTTGATTCCCAAGAACAAACATCCGGTTCAAGTCGGTGCCAAAGAGTTTAATGGCAATATTGGCGCGGGTACCCGATAACATATGGTCGATGCGGTGCCCCAGCGGTTGGCCTACCGTAAAAGCAATGCCGGGTATTGCCGAAAGTTTTCCCCTTACATCAGCCATAAACTCCTCCAGAGAGCGTTCGTTTAATGTGAAATTTATATCTATCTCCGCACTGTTGACTGTTTGCGAATGTTCATCCAGTTCGCCGCGCCCAGTCCGTCGGGCAGTGCTCTCCACCTCAGATATGGACAACATTTCGTTTTCCACAAGTTGCCCCAGCTTATTGCTCTCTTCCAGTGAAGTGCCGGGTTGGGTCACAACGGAAAGGGTCAGGGCGCCCTCATTAAATTCAGGCAAAAAGCTTCTTCCGAAATTGAAAAAAACGGCCATGGATAAAATGAATAGCCCGAAGACGGGAAACAAAACCACTTTCTTATGCTTCAATGCCCAGTCCAGTGATTTTCCATAAACGGAGGATAGTTTCCGGGCCGGCCAACTATCATTTTTCTTTTTAGCCAGATATTTTTCTTTTGAAAGCATCATTTTGGCAAGTACCGGTGTTAATGTCATAGCTACCACCAATGAAACAGCCAGGGATACAATAAAAGAAACGCCGAGCGGTTTAAGCATTCTGCCTTCCATCCCCGAAAGAAAAAACAGGGGTAAAAATGCAACAATAATAATTAACGTTGCATTTAGAATAGAGGCCCTGATTTCTTTGGAAGCCTCGAACACCACCGTAAAAGAACTTTGTCTTTTCTCTGCAGGCATTAGCCGGTTCTGCCTTAACCGTTTATAGACATTTTCAACGTCTATAATGGCATCGTCAACCAGCGAACCGATAGCAATGGCCATTCCTCCGAGACTCATTGTATTGATGTTAAAATCCAGAGCATCCAGAACCAAAACGGCACCTAACAACGATAAGGGAATTGCAATGAGCGAAATAACCGTAGTTCTAAAGCTTCCAAGGAAAAAAAACAAAATAATCACAACAAAAATGGCCCCCTCAATTAAGGCTCTTTGAACGTTATTTACCGAAGTCTCAATAAAATCGGCCTGCCGGAATATCTGGGTATTTATCTTTATATCCGGTGGAAGGCTCGCTTTTAGTTCATTGAGATTTTGTTCAATTTTCGCTGTCACTTCAAGGGTGTTGATATTGGGCTGTTTGGAAACAGAAAGTACAATTGCCGGAGTTGCATTCAGCGAGGCATAACCCATTTTAACCGCGCTTCCAATGGTCACTTCTGCCACATCGCTGATCCGTACCGGTTTACCATTTACCGGTTTGATGTAGGTGTTGGCCAGTTTATCGACATCGGAAGTTCTTCCAATTCCTCTGACAACAAACTCGTTTCCATACTGCCTTATAACACCGCCCGACGAATTATTACTGATATTCTGACATGTTTGAGCAAGCTCTTCCAAAGAAACCTGATAGAATTCCATTTTCATAGGGTCAGCAATCACCTGATATTGCTTAAGATCACCTCCAATAATGCTCACTTGTGAAACGCCACCCGTTGCCAATATTAAAGGTTTAATGTTCCAATCGGCAATCGTGCGCAAAGTCATCAAATCGGTTGAGTCGGCCTGCAAACCAATAAAAAATATTTCGCCCATTACACTCGATTGTGGGGCCAGTATTGGTTTGCCAATACCAACAGGCATTTCATCATTTATGGTTATGAGTTTTTCGCTTACAACCTGCCGTGCTTTGTAAACATCTGTCCCCCAGTCAAAATCTATCCAAACAAACGAGAACCCCTGCGAAGAAGCCGAACGTACCCTTCGAACTCCGTTTGCACCGTTTACCGCCGTTTCAATAGGGTAGGTTACCAGGCGTTCCACTTCTTCCGGGGCCATTCCATGAGCATCGGTCATAACCACAACCGTGGGCGCTGTAAGATCGGGAAATACGTCTATATCCATTTCGGTTGCCGTTTTTGTTCCGAAGATCAGCAAAACCACTGAGCTGATAAGTATGATAAACTTATTGCTTAGTGAAAATTTTATAATATTGTTAATCATGAATTTACAGTTTTAAAGAATTAATGAACATGCCCTGAATGAGGGTCAAGTGCTCCTGATGCCTGCGCGAGATTAACAAGCATTGCTCCTTTTGAAATAATCCGTTCTCCGGACATTAATCCTGATATAACTTCTGTTCGGATACCATCGGTACCACCGGTTTTAATCTGACGCTTTTCGAACAGTTCAGGGGTCACCTGTACAAAAACGAAATAATTCCCCTGTTCTTCCAAAAGGGCACTATTCGGGACAGTTATTGCCTGTTCGTTGGTGACGGTTTTCAGGAAAACCTCAACCAAACTGCCCTGAACAAAGTCAGCCTTGTTGTCAATCTGCAAATAAACAGGTATCAGAAAATTTTCTGGACTCACCGACTTACCATAGGACAAAACTTTCCCGTTCAATTCTTCTAAAGGGTATGTTTGATTATCAAATGGGGTTTTGATAGTGGCAGAATGAATTTGGGATAATATTCCGCTGTATTTTTGTTGAACAAAAGCTTTCAGAACAAGCTTTTGATCCCGGACTACGCGAAGTAACGGTTCCCCGGTTTCAACAAACTGACCGTTTTCAACAAATATTTGTTTCACGAAACCACTGATGGGACTTACTGCACTTTGGCCTGCCGAACTGAAATTATTCTTTAAATTTTCATAAATGGCCTTTGCATTTTCGTATGCGTTTTTGGTGTTAAGCCACTCTTTCTGAGAAATGATTTTTTGCTCAGCCAGTTCTTTTTTCCGCATAAAATCGGCCTCGGCGTTTTCGAAATTATTTTTTGCTTCAGTCATTTTAACGTAAATATTATCCTCCGAAATTCCGCCCGATGAAATCTCTAATATGGTCTCTCCGCTCATAACGGGATTCCCTTCAAGCAGGTTTTTACCAGGAAACAGCACAATACCATCTGTCTTTGCCACAATTACTTTTTCATTTGCGGTTTGAGGCTGAATTTCAGCAACCGTCTTAATGGCCTGACCAAATGCCACTTGCCTTACTTCTTCGGATTTAAAATCAATTTTCCATGATTGCTCTTTGGTAAAAGCCACCCTGTTAACCATAGAGGGTTCCTGATGAGTGGATTGTTCGTGCGCCTCATGATGACCGGCATAAACCTGCACCCCCTTTATCTGAATAATTGCTGTATCAATTTGGAAACGTAACGATCCTATACCCGCATTTACGGGTGTTACATCAAAACTATAAATCCCTGTCCGGGCTGGTTCCGGCAACGTTTGCTTAACCTCTCTGCCGTTTATGGTAAGAATGGCAGTCACCTCGCCGGATTCAAGTGGTTTAAATGAGGGAAGTTTTGAGAAATGAGATAAAATATTTGCCTTTTCGCCTGCCACAAAAGCATCTGCCTCCGCAAACAATTCAAAATTTCCGGTATATGCGGTGTATTTCACCTTTACATGGTCATGGTCATTGTGATTTTCAACTTGCTCCTGTTCATGGTCATGATCGTGTTCACTTTCATGATTTTCAACAATCTCATGATTATGCCCCTGACCGTTTTCATTGTCATGGCTGTGTGTGTGGCAGGCTTCCAATGCCAAAGCCCAGACCACAAGAAATAATAAATTCAATTTCATACGATTAAAATTGTTTGTTTTTAGTGGTATCGTATGGAACTCGCATGTACTTTAATCATTCTCTTGGGTGTGAGTATTTTACATGGCATCATCCGCTCAAGGACCCACGTGGAGGAAGTGCGGAAGGACCGCTACGCCATCGTCATCGACGAGATCCCCTACCAGGTGAACAAGGCCAGCATGATCGAGCGGATCGCCGACCTTGTCCGCGAGAAGAAACTGGAAGGCATCTCGGGCGTCGCGGACGAGTCCGACCGTGTCGGTATCCGCGTCGTCATCGAACTCAAGCGCGACGCGACGCCGGAGGTGGTTCTGAACCAGCTCTTCCGCTTCACGCAATTGCAGACGTCCTTCGGCTGCAACATGCTGGCGCTGAACGGCGGCCGTCCCGAGCAGTTGACGTTGCGCGGTTTCCTCACCGCCTTCCAGTTTCTTCTCGCGGACAAGGTCGGCGATCCGCTCGATCATGCTGGC
>CAYTDH010000426.1:0-4168 GCA_964436325.1 uncultured Tangfeifania sp. | reverse complement strand
GGTGTTTCGCTGGCGACCGCGCATGCGGCGGCCTCGGCGCTTGATATGCCCCTGAACCACATAATGGTCAATCAGTGGTGCAAAAGTGTTCATCAGGAGAATGGCCAGCATCATCCCTTCAGGGTATGCAGGGTTGAGCACCCGAATCAGGATGGCAAGAACACCAATAAGGAATCCGTAAATCCATTTCCCTTTGTTGGTTTGAGCTGCAGAAACAGGGTCGGTTGCCATAAACACTGCTCCAAAGGCAAAACCACCCAATATAAGATGTTGCCAGAAAGGAACTTCCATAAACGGATTGACGGCAAAAATATTCAACAGGATACCCATGAAGAGTCCTCCAAGAACTGTGGAAAGCATGATTTTCCAGTTGCCGATTCCCGTGGCAATTAAAATAGCAGCTCCAATCAGAATAGCTACTGTTGATGTTTCACCAATAGATCCGGGGATTAAGCCAAAAAAAGCATCGCCCACATTGAAATCGATATTTCCGGCAGCAGCCTCCGCCATGGGAGTGGCGCCGGTAAATCCATCAATTGTTTCGTTATTTTTTCCTACCGACACCCAAACCGAATTCCCTGACATCTGCGCGGGATAAGCAAAGAATAGAAATGCACGGGCCAGCATGGCCGGATTCCAGATATTCATTCCGGTGCCACCAAAAACCTCTTTCCCAAATACTACAGCAAAAGCAGTGGCAACCCCAACCATCCAGAGTGGGGTTTCGATGGGCATGATTAAAGGAATAAGCATCCCAGAAACCAGGAACCCTTCATTTATTTCGTGCCCCCTCATCTGAGCAAAAGCAAATTCAATGCCCAGACCAACAGCGTATGAAACAATTACAACAGGCAGAACTTTGAGCAATCCGTAAAAAAAGATTTCAAAAAATCCGGTGTCTGCCAGTTCGCCGATAACACGAAAATGCTGGTAACCAACATTGTACATCCCAAACAATAAGGCCGGCACAAGTGACAAAACAACCAGTGACATGGTCCGCTTCATATCAATGTAATCGTGAATATGCGTCCCCGTTTTGGATGTTTTATTCGGCACAAAAAGAAAAGTAAAAAAACCATCGTGCACCGAATTCAGCCAGTGATACTTCGCCCCCTTCTGTACATATGGCTCTGTTTTTTCAAAAAAGTTTTTCAAAAAATTCATTATTATCACGCTAAAAAGTTACCTCAATATTATCCAAGTTCTTTCATCATGGTATTGATGCCATCGCGAAGAATATCCTGCACTTTTATTTTTGATGTACATACATATTCGCATAAAGCAAAATCCTCTTCCACCACCTCATAAATCCCCAACTGCTCCATTTTATCAATATCGTTAACCAAAATAGCCTTGAGCAGAAATACGGGCAAAATATCCATGGGGACCACTTTTTCGTATTGATCGGTTAGCACAAAGGCCCGCTCACCCCCGTGAAGGTTTGCATTGAGCGTATATTCTTTTTTAGGAAAGAGTTTCGAGAGGAAAGCATTGGTGGCACTGTACTTGTCAATACCTGGTTTGGCCCATCCAAAAGCTTCATATTCATCTCCTTCGGGGATAACGGTAACAAGCTGGTTATAAAAACCCAGAAAATGTTGGGCTTTTAGGCGTGTTCCTGTCAATGCATCCCCACCGATGATTCGTTGCTTGTAATCCACCTTTTTCAGCCTGCCACTGGTGATGGAGGCCACAGGAGCGCCAATCACGGTTTGAAAATAGCAGGGTTTCTCTACGTCAGGCCCCGCCAGGGCCAGTTTCCGGGTAAAATCCACCTTTCCATTTTCAAATAGCCGCCCGATAAAAAGAACGTCCATCACGTCGATGGTCCAAACCACCTCACCCTTTGCAACAGGTGCAATATGATGAATCTGAATCCCCACATTTCCTGCCGGATGGGGACCTGAAAACAGGTGGGTTTTCACATTCTTTACCTTACTGAAAGGGGAATCCTGCTCAATGCCCAGATGAACGTCAGTGCCTGAAAGTTTAGCCAGGGCATCAATTCCTGTCTGGAAAGTCTTATTCTCCCCATCCATCATAAAGGAAACATCGGGAGCCAATGGAGCTGTATTGAATGTTGAAATGAAAACAGCCCTGGGTTTATCTTCGGGTGAGGCAATAACTCCGTAAGGACGCTGTTTAATGAATGCCCAGAGTCCGCTTTTCAGCAATTGATCCTTTATTTCATCTGCTGTCAGTGAAGTGGGATCGGCCCGGGTAAATTCCACAGCTCCGGCATTTTCATCTACCTCAACGACCACCTCAAGGATTTTCCGACGTTCCCCCCGGTTTACAGAGGTTACTTTCCCTCCCAGCGGAGTGGTGAAAAGCACTTCAGGATGGTATTTGTCGTAAAACAAAGCATCCCCGGCTTTCACTTCATGACCCGGTTTAACGCTCAATTTCGGAGTAAGTCCTTTAAAATCGGTGGGCTTCAGGGCAATATGAGAAGGAGCAGATAGCGTTTCAAGTTTTTTCTCCGCACTGCCCTTTAATTTAATGTCCAGCCCTTTCCTTAACTTTATTACTTCTGACATTTTTATCACGAATAGTATTGTTTATCAGGGAGGCAAAAGTAAATAATAAATTGACTTTTCGCAATGTTAAAAACATAAAAAATCAACAGTTAGAAATATGAAAATAAGTAAATAAGTCTATCTAAAATAATGAAATCCAAACCATCAACAGAATTATTTAAAACAAATGAAAAGAAACCCAATGAAACGATAAAATATACGTTATAAAATTGTTAAGGCAAAAAAACGGTTTTTTAGGTTTGGTTTTCCAAAAAATTTCAGGGGAACTGCAGAAAACCGTAACTTCGTCCGGTAACAAATGGCATGACAAAAAAATAATGACAATGGAAAGTATCCGATGGCTTACACTTTTTTTTCTTTGGGGGGTTGTTTTCAATGCCGGTGCCCAGGAAGAAAACTTTTATTACGAAAATGCAGTATACAGCGAAGAGATAAAAACCGTATTGATGCACCGCGACGGATTTGAACTTTCGAATCCGGTCTACGAAATGGGAGAAAAAACGCCACTTGTTTTTAAGTTCGATGACTTGTCAGGGGAAGTAAAAGAATATTATTACACCATTATTCACTGCGATGCGGGGTGGAATGAGAGTTTTCTCCCTCAAACCGATTACCTGGAAGGATTCACGGAAAATCCACTCACCGATTATGCACGTTCATTTAACACCACTTTCGATTATATCAACTACAGGCTTTATCTGCCTAATGAAGACACAGGATTTAAACTCCCGGGAAATTATGTCCTGGTGGTTTATGAAGATGGCAATAAAGAGAATATTGTACTGAGCAAACGTTTCTATGTTGTCGATCCATTGGTGGACATCGAGGGTACTGTTCGCCGGGCTACCCTTGATGCATTTAGGGGAGAAAACCAGGAGGTGGATTTTACGGTTCATCACGAAAAGCTCGATATTCAAAACCCACGGGAGGAGATCAAAGTGGTTATCATGCAAAACAACCGGTGGGACAATGCGATACGGGATCTGAAACCGCTTTTTATCCGCAACCGTCAATTGGTTTATGATTACAACCGCGAAAACGTATTCGTGGCAGGCAATGAATTTCGTTATTTCGATAACAGGACGAACCGGGTAAATGGGGAAAATGTTTTGTCTACGGAATTTCACCGGCCCTATTTTCATAAAACGGTGGCTCCGGATGAGCCCCGGGCCAACAAACGTTTTTTTTCCTACGAAGAGATGAACGGCAATTATGTTGTGGAAAGCCAGGACCGTGAAGTGGAGGATTTCGACACCGAATGTGACTATACGTTTATTCACTTCTCATTGCCGTTGGAGTCTATCCTGCTGGGGGGATCGGTCAATGTTTTTGGCGCCCTAAGCAACTGGAATGCCAACAAAAGCAATGAAATGACCTGGAATTTTGAAACCAGCCGGTATGAACTGACCTTGCTCCTGAAGCAGGGGTATTACAATTACATGTATGTTTATGTTCCCCAGGGCGCTGCTGTAGCCGATCACGCCAATATCGAGGGCAGCTTCTGGCAAACCGAAAACGAGTACCAGATATTTGTCTACTACCGCGAAATGTCGGGGCGCTTCGACCGCCTTATTGGCTACCGCCAGCTCAATTCGAGTATAAGGTGAAGAAATTGTGAAATTGTGAAA
>CAYTDH010000425.1:0-4178 GCA_964436325.1 uncultured Tangfeifania sp. | reverse complement strand
GCCCGTACCCTACCCCGATATATCCACCAAAGAAAAAGCCCAGGAATTCATTGGCCTCGATATGGAAAAACTGAATGACGAAAAACAGGAATTCCTCAAAACCATCCTTCCCCAATGGGATGAAGCAGCACAAAAACGCGAGGAATCATGGGAAAGTTATTAAAAAAAAGCGGGGAATCGTTAAAATTGCTCCCCGCCTTTCGAATTAATGATTGCGTCATTTTTCGGGAAACACTTGCTGCTTCCGTTGGCCTTATTTCCTCAACCGGCTGAATACATAAACCAATCCAATGGTGATTAAGCCACTGCCAATGGAGGTAATAAACAATTTCAATGACAATGCTTCATCAAATACAATTACCTGTATCAGCGTATAAATCAAAATAAATACCACCAGGAACAGCCAATAACCTTTTTTTGTCATAATGATAGGTTTTAAAAGTAATTATGAATAACTTGCCTCACTGCATCGGCGGTACTCGCACCGGCTGCGGCTCCAAGTATGGCACCTGCGTATGACACTTGTCCCGCACCGGGAACAACATTAACAACCGCTGCAGTTACTGCTCCGCCTACAGCTCCCGACACATCGGATACGGCAACCCTTTTCCAATTAAACCATCCTTTCAGGGGTGTCCCACCTTCTCCTACAACCTCTTTCCATTTGTCTATATTCTCACTCCAATAGCGTAAAGAAGCTTTACCGATTTCAGCCGCTGCCATTATGACCTGTGCATCTTTAGCTGTTAAATCCTCCCGGGCGGCAGCCTGAATAGAATTTAACTCATGGATTAATACATCAACAGTTTGGAAGGACTCGCTCAACATCTCATCAATCTGAGAGAGATAAAAGCATTGCGAATCGGAAAGATTTTCTGCATGTGCATCCATTATGGCCATAAGAGGTGATTCGTAGGGTGCACTTTTTTCAAGAACAGGATAGCCTTCTGGTAAAAACCTGGAAACCGCCCTTTCTGATTGCTCAATTGCAGCTGACTTTTCGAGGCCCGTCGTCAATTGTTCTTCATAAAAAGCATTAAGCTCGCGATTTAAGAGATTATCCAGATTATCTTTATGCTCCGGAAAATTAAAATTTTGCTCTTCCAACCCATTCAAAACTTCATCAAGGGCTTTGTTGTGGGCTAATGCAATTTTTTCAATCTCTTCCTGAGAAAGCAACTCAGATTTCCCGAAATCATGGTCGGTAAATTCCTGCTTGTTACAGGAAAAAATAAAGACACTTAAAATAACTAAATAAAAAAAACTAACTTTTTTCATGTTTTTTGGGGTTTTAGTGAAAGAGAATTTAAATCTCTCTCATTTGTTCATATTTTTGCTTTTTCTTTCGGCTTAAAGCAAATTTTTTCCGGCTACTCTCTTCTTTAATGTCGTTTTTCACTTTCACATACACGACGTCGGAGGGTCAATCCCTGAATGAACCAAATCGATTTTTCTTTAACAAATTCTTTAGGCGGTAGTTTTTTAAGTGAAAATGGGAAATATGAGCATATGGAGCATTCATGAATATGTGTTTAGGTTATCGTCATCCAAAATTAGAAAAAAAATTAGAAAAAATTAGAAAAAAAGTGGGATAAATTATCGCTCTTCCCAAAACTCCCTGCCAACCTAAGGTTGGCTTGCCTGCCTTCGGTATATTCCACCGACCTTGTCAGGACCTGCCGGACGCTGACAAGTCTCCTCCGGTTGAGTTTCTTTTTCCGCCAGCTTTTTTAAGGTAAGATAGACCAAAGAATTTTTTCTGTTTGCTTCCCTTTGTCCTTCTAATTTCTCATTTCTAAAATCTTAATTCTCATGATCTCGCAATCTTGATACTCAACATCTTTTACACCGGTGCTTCACCCTGGTGGATGAACGCGCTGCCTGTACAATAAGCTTTAGCATTTAATCACCTGTACGGAAAAAGAGACAGTCAAATCACTATCCCCCAAAAAAACACTAAACCCATCCGAGCGAAGCGAATCCTCTCCCTCTGGCACCCCTAACGATGATAACAACGATAACAATGATAACAACGACAACACCCCCAATCCGCCCGCACTCCCTGACCTTCCCCCTCTCCACCATGGAGAGGGAAAGTCCCGGCTTGCCGGGGCAGGGTGAGGGAATATCTCTTAAACCAGCGCTCTAACACGTTGAGTTGATCCGCTGACTGGCAAACAAGCAGGAAAGCTCCTCCCTTCTTCTTCCCCCTCCGAGCGAAGCGAATCCAAATACCCCCGCAAACCAAACAAGAAACCAGCAACCAGCAACAAGCAACAAGCATCCAGCAACAAGCATCCAGCAACAAGCAACAAGCATCCAGCAACAAGCAACAAGCAACAACGATCCGCCGGAAGGCGGACAGGCAACCTCCTCCTCACTCTCCCCTCTTGCTCAGCACCTCTTTCTCATACTGCTGCACTTCAGCGATATAGCTCTCGCCGGCAGGGACATCATTCACCAGGCAGTAATAATCCCAAACCGCCCCGAAAGGTTTGGTCTTCATAGCTTCCAGCATAGCCAGACGTTCAAAATAATGACCCGATTCCTCAAGTTCCAAAAGCTTTTCCGTAGGTTCGAGCAAAGCAAATAAGAAGGCCTTCTGGGCAGCCCGCGTACCGGTCACATAGGCCCCAATCCGGTTGATCGATGCATCGAAAAAATCGAGTCCGATATTGGTCCGGGGGAGAAAGTTATTCCGTATCACTTCCGAAGCTATCAGTTGCACCTCTTCGTTGAGGGTTACCACATGGTCAGAATCCCACCGAACCGGACGGGTAACATGCAACAAAACCTCATCCACAAACTGCAAACACGCTGAAATCTTGTCCCCTACCTGTTCGGTAGGATGAAAGTGACCATTATCCAGGCAAATCAGTTTGTTGTTTTTGATGGTGTAGCCCAGGTAAAAGTCATGAGACCCCACGGTCATTGACTCAGCACCAATACCAAACAGCTTGCTTTCAACGGCATCCTTCAGGTAGCTTTCAGGAAAACTCTGCGCATATCCCTCGTCAAGCGACTTCCGCAAAAGGGTACGATGACCGTTCCTGTCAATGGGAACATCCTTCGAACCATCGGGAATCCAGGTATTGTGCACACAGGGCGTTTCCAATTGACGCCCCATTTCTGCCCCGATTTCACGGCATCGCCTCATGTGTTCTACCCAAAATTGGCGGACATTTTCATCTTTCGACGAAAGGGTAAATCCGCTATCAGCCATAGGATGCGAAAAATAGGTCCCGTTAAAATCGAGTCCTGTCCCCTGCTTTTTGGCCCAGTCGATCCATCCCTGGAAATGCTCCACCCCAATGGCATCGCGATCGACCTTCTTACCGCTAAATTCCCCGTAAATGGCATGCAGGTTTAACCGCTGCTTCCCGGGAAGCAGGTCCATCACTTTCTCCAAATCCTGCCTCATCTGTTCTATCGATGTGGCTTTCCCCGGATAATTGCCTGTAGCCTGTATGCCACCCCCCGAAAGCTCTGCATCGGGCGTTTCAAAACCCCCAACATCATCGGTCTGCCAGCAATGCAGACTAATTACCACTTCCTTCATTTTCTCAATGACGCTATCCGTATCCACACCCAATGCGGCATACTGCTCTTTGGCCATTTCATAAGCTTTTTGAATGATTTCGCTTTTCATATCTTATTGATTTTTTTGATTGATGAATATACTTTTTTCCTCTTCTTGCCCCTGGCAACCTTCAAACGGACATTTACGGCATATAAAAAACCTCCTCCAAAGCTACGGTTACCGGAGAATTATCGGGATTCACCTCCATAATATCGGCCATGTAATCCCACCACTTTTGCACGATCTGGTTTTTTCCCAAATCCTGTGAGCCGGCAGCTCCCGCTACCTGCTGAAAGGCAAAAAGCGTGTTGGTCTCCTCATCCAGAAAAATGGAATATTCACCGATGCCCGCTTCCCGCAGTAACTGCTCCATCTCGGGCCAAATTTCATCATGCCGCTTCCGGTATTCTTCCTTCATCCCCTCTTTGAGAAACATCTTAAACGCCTGCCTTTCCATGATTTTATAAATTATGATTCTTTCATTTCTTTTAGGAATTATAAAATTATCCATTATATTCAGGTTTTAAAATACACTTTTTGATTAAGAATTTGTATTTTTTGACACAAAAGATATAAATTGACAAAAAATTGGGAAATT
>CAYTDH010000424.1:609-4190 GCA_964436325.1 uncultured Tangfeifania sp. | reverse complement strand
ATGCAATCCACTCCTTACGACAAATCAAATACTTAAAAGCATCAATCAACAACCGCGGAAATCGCCGGTTGGTTTCATTCATCAGCATTATCATCAAATCATTCGCTGTCTCATGATCGATATTGCGCTGCCCTATATTCATTAGCTTCACAACCCAGCCCGTCCGTTTTCCTGTGTCGTCATATTCAATCGATTTTTTTTATTCATGTGCCTGGTCGCGTTTTACTTTGGCATATTGATTTGTTGCCTGGGCATGGTACAGTTAAAAAACCTTTCGCTTGTGGTATTGAAAAAAATCAATAAAATTTCCTGTACTATTGTCATGTTTTTTACCGGGATTTAATGGTTCATCCTCCCATTTCAAAGGGTAATTGATGATGTATTCCGATATGTTTTGATATGATTTTTGATTTCGGATAATATGGTCGTAAAAACGAGGTTGCCATGCAAAACCTGGATTGATTGGACGGGCATTCCTGGTTACACCAATTTTAAATCCACGGATAATGGATGCCAAATTTTTAGATTGGGGACCAAATTGGTTGGTGGTAGAGACGCAATGCATTGCCTGAATTATGTATATTGCGGTTCAGTGCAAAATCTCGGGGCAGATTGCGTGCGATTTTTCGTCCAAATAATGAAAGAAACCGGGCGTGAACCCGCCGACCGCGCACCACCGGCGCCGCCCAGAAATTTGCACAATTATGCGCTTTAGTATTTTGTTTTAAAATATTCTTGTTCTATTTTTTCGATTTCAACGAGCATTTCATTGAAGTTGTCATATTTAAAATACGCTATTTTATTCCACCCAACCAATTGATTATCCTTCCTCAGTTTTTCGTAGTATTCTTCTCCATTGAATATTTTTATACGTCTCAGAAATTCGTTACGAAAATTCGAATCAATTATTCCGTTTACTCCTGTACTGAGTCGATGTTGTTCTATTGGTTTATAAAAAACAAATCCTTTAAAAATGTCTTTATAGCATAATGAATCGTTGTTTTTTCCCATGGCGTAATCAAATTTATCATGTCCAAAAGGAGAATCTTTGAAATCAAAACCACTGTTTGTTTTTTCAGAGATGCTAAAAGCTGCATCCCAATACCCATCTTGCATAAGAATGTCCTTTTCGTTTTCATTGGTCTTGACACTATTAATTAGAATAGCCGCTATTTTTTTATTTCCATATTTCTCTGTGAGATATTGAGCAGCCCTTTTTTGCCACATATCCACCCAATCCGTATTAGGAATTGCATGAGCTTCATTTAAAATGACCAACATTTTTTTTCGGGGAGAACCCTGAATTTTGTTAAAAACCCTGGATATGTTTATAGCCATTATACTATCTCTGTTATTATTGATAGCTATCTCCCAGTCTTTTTTTGATTTTATTTCGTTCCAGTCAAATTCTCTATCGCACAAATGAAGATTAATTTTCTCATCGTAGTCTAAAATTTGATTCAGCTTTAAAATATTTTTCAAAAAAAGGTTATAGCTTTCCTTATTCCAAACGGGATAAAATGATAAACTTTGTTGAAACTTCAATAATTTAGAATTTCCAGTTTCCAAATCACCAGTAAAGTTTTTGAGAAAAAGATTTAAACTGTCAGAAAAATTTGCAGAACCAATTTCGATACAAATATTTCCAACGTTGGAAACAAAATAGTCATCGTTTATCACTTTGTTGATAAGTTCATATTGGGTTTCTTCCTGATGATATCGTTCGGCAAGTATTACAATATCGTGTTTCTCAAATTGAGATAAAACATAGTCTTTTGCAGATACTTCAACACTATTTAGAAAGTCAACATATTGGTCAATTCTTTGAATATCAATACCACTATTTTGAGAGAATGTATTAATCCCCGAAAAAATAAATGCGGATAATAATATTATCAGTTTCATCTTGTTTTCACTATTGCGCAATAACAGACAAATTTATGAAATGTTTGGCATTTCAAAGCACTTTCCTGTCAACCCATTGCGATGTTTATTAAATGCAATACCCATTAAATTAAATTAGCACTTTCCGCCAAACGTTTTATAAACACTAAGGGCTTTTATTAATCATGCAATTCATATTCTCCAATCCCTGATTCTTTAATATATTTTAAATAACTATCAAAGTATCCTGGGAAGGTTTTATCTGGTAAGAAAACCATTTTAACTAATCTATTCTCATCAAGTACAAACATGACAGGGAAATCAGATTCCTCAAATGGTAAGCCTAAGTTGTCCCTTTTATAGCTCAATACCTTTTTCCCAAAATAATTATCTTTTAATCGTGGGCTTAAGTTTTTTCCTAAGAAAACGATTTTGTCATTTTTATAAAAGTTATCAAAGTGTTCTTTTAATTTATTGATAACAAATTCATTACATCCGTTACAAAAATTCCCAGAAAAACGGAATACAAGAATATCAGTTATAATTAATTTACTAATATTAAATGATTCTAAGCTGTCAATACCAAAAAAAACTTCTGAGTCATTTGCGATTATTTTATTAGACAAAACAGATGCCTTATAGTTTTCATAAAAATACTGCTGATTAAATTTATCATTTATATCAATAATAAATTTCTTTTTTGGTTCGTGGAAAATCCATAGGATTAATACATTGCACAACAGTAATAAGAATAGAATTATATTAGCTATCCATTTCAAATTCATAGTAGTAACTATATTAATAATGGTAAAAAATAATTACCGGATTGTCATTTGCCTCTATATGTTCAAATTTTAATTTGTTTTCTTTGTCTAAAATCAAAGGGTTTATTAATTGATTAATATTCAGAGGTTCTATGATTGATATTAAACCTTTAGAATCAGAGATTGCTGAAAACGGAGGCGAAACTTGTT
Organism: uncultured Tangfeifania sp.; assembly: GCA_964436325.1. GTDB lineage: Bacteria > Bacteroidota > Bacteroidia > Bacteroidales > Prolixibacteraceae > Tangfeifania. The sequence continues at coordinate 1,332 of CAYTDH010000424.1, read as the reverse complement.
CTTTAAATTCTTTTACTAATAATGTTTTAATTTTGTTTTTATCAAAGAAAATAGAATAACGCTCTTTTCCACAAACAAATCTCGTACTTATAAAATTGGAGTTTTCCGCATTATAAAAGAAACTATTTACAAATTCATTATTTAGAAGATAGTTAACAAATTTAGGAATTTCCATGTCCTTCGGTAATTTTTTAATATCAATATTGTTTTTACCAAAATCCCAAGAGTATCTTGTACGTAGTTTTGATTTGTGAAATTCATAAACAGTATTAGTAAAACCTTGATAGAAAAGTGTGTTTTTTTCAAATCTCACAAATGGTGTTTTTAATCCTTGTAGTGGAGAACCTTTAAGAGATTCCGGTACTTCAAAGAAATTATCAATTATCTTTGAAGCCTTTTTAGAGTAAAGGATTATACTTTTTTTCTCGAATAAAGCATAAAATGCAACTATATCAGAATCAATATTCGTAAAGAAATGCACAGCCCTTATTTTTGCAGGCAATTTATAACTACTTATGAATTCACAATTCAAGTTGTAAACATAGATAATCCCCCATTGGCTTAAGATTTCAATGTTATCTGTGTAGGGATTAATTTCAAAATCTGAAATATCTCCATATTCTCCAGGTCCTTTGCCTACACTGTCCAATTTTCTAACAAGCTGCCCTTTTTTATTAATGATAAAAATACAATCTCTTTTTCTGCAGAAGGGGGTGAGCACGA
>CAYTDH010000424.1:0-599 GCA_964436325.1 uncultured Tangfeifania sp. | reverse complement strand
CATTTTTGGTTTTTATCTAAAATATAAAATAGACCGTCTTTGTAAATAAGCTTACTTACACTTTCTATTAGAATATCATTATTGGTTTCTATAGGTATTAGCTCAATTTTAGTGAAAACATCATGAATCGAAACTTGTTGATTTTGTCGCAAATCAACAGTAATTTGTTCTTGATTCTTTTGAATTGACTTATTTTGACAATTTGTTGTGAAAATTAGAAGCAAGATATAAGGTATATAAATTAAATTTTTAGTCATGTTGTTATTGTTAAATTTGATGAAAAGAGCCAGTTTGTGAATATTCACAGACTGGCTCATATAATGAATTAAATTGTTATTTTACTACAGACCGTCGCCCAAAAACCACTACATGAACTACTTGGATCGCCATTAGCCCAACAAGCATAGTCAAAAAAATTGCCATTCTGACACCACTTCCATGTAAGAATATAACAATAGTCATACGGAGCACCATAACGGCTGTATAAACAAAAAAATTTGTTTATATCGCTATTATCCGTTTGGGTTACACAGCTGATTTGATGGGATAAACAAATTACGGCGCTAATGGAGTTCATTCAATGGTTTTCTTAAGTTTTG
>CAYTDH010000423.1:0-4209 GCA_964436325.1 uncultured Tangfeifania sp. | reverse complement strand
TGGATGAAACGAGCCATGATCCGCCTTGTGGCGGAGCAAACAGGAAAATGTTTATATGGCGAGTTCCTTGTGTTACCATTATAAAAAAACAATTATAAACACATGAAATTTAGCTTTTTTAAGCCAAAAGCCTTCAGTTTAAGTCAAAGCTTTTTTTGAACTTTCATTGCTAATGTTTTTTCCGCTATTTAATTATGGTTTGAGTGAAATGTCCACAATGTTTTAACCCTGCTTCCCTCTTTCTTTTTCCAATATCATTTCGTGAATTTTTTTCCATTCAGGAATTCCCAGCAGATTTCTGTCGTCGATATAAATGTCGGCATAAATTTTCCGGCTGTATGAATTATCAAATTCTTCTCCCTCAAAATTATTATTTACTGCATGAAAGAATAACCCTCTTTCTTCACAAAACGTTACGGCATTCTCAAGTTCTTTACCATGTCGGTATGACCAAAGTATCAGCTTATGCCCTTTTTTTTGAAAAAGTTTTAAGGTTTCTATTGCATAGGGGATTTCTTTCCCTATATCCGGGTATTTGTGTTTCACAATGGTTCCGTCAAAATCAACTGCTATAATCATTATGAATTTGTTGTTTTCAATTCTACATGAACAAAAGGGTATTTCTCCTTTTTTTGGCTCGATGGCCCGGCAATATCAGCCTGATCTTTTAAAGTGATTTTTTTGATGGTGATTTTCTTTAATTTGAAGTAGAGCCAACTGTGGTACTTTTCTGCTCATAAGGGCTTTGTGCTCTATGGGCTTTGGTAGTTTTTTTTCCCCATTTTTGTAATGTGAGTTCATGGAGATATATTCAGGAACAATTTGCATCATTTGTTCTACCAATTCTTCACGGCTCATGTCCTCCAGGTTAACCAGCATATCCGTAATCTCATTTATAATTTGCAGATCACATTTTTTTATTTTTCCGATCAATATTTTATCATTGTGTGTCGGTTGCAATTCTTCTAGTTGACTAAGAAGTTCTTCATATAATTTTTCACCGGGTCTTAACCCTATTGTTTCGATTTTTATATCCTTCTCCGGAATTAATCCTGAAAGTGAAATCATTTTTTTTGCCAAATCATAAATTTTAACCGGTTCTCCCATATCGAAAACGAAAATTTCACCCCCTTTGCCCATAAATCCTGCCTCAAGCACTAACTGGCAGGCCTCGGGAATAGTCATGAAATAACGGGTAATATCCTTGTGCGTAATGGTTACCGGTCCCCCATTCTCAATTTGTTTTCTAAATAACGGAACAACCGAGCCGTTTGAGCCCAAAACATTCCCGAATCTCGTTATAATAAATTGTGTGGAAAGTTTTTGGGATTGTACTAATGATTGAATATATATTTCGCTGATTCGTTTGGTAGCACCCATTACATTGGTTGGATTGACCGCTTTGTCTGTTGAAATAAAAACAAATTTTTCAACCCCGAATTCAATTGACAAATCTGCCAGCGTTTTGGTGCCGCCAACATTTACATTTACTGCCTCACTTGGATACTCTTCCATTAAAGGAACATGTTTATATGCCGCTGCGTTAAAAACCATGGTCGGAGAAAATTCCATAAAGGTTTTTCTAAGTTTAGCAGCATTGTTGACATCCCCAACAATGACAACAAAATCGGTATCATTATTTTTGGAAAGAATTTCCTGTTGCAGGTTATACAAATCCGATTCTGCCTTGTCGTATAGTATCACTTTTTTGACTTTAAAATCAATAAGTTGTCGAATTATTTCGGAGCCAATTGACCCCGCAGCGCCGGTTACAAGGACCACTGAATTTTTCAGGCCGTTTTCAATTTTTTCTTTGTCGAGCTTTATGGAGCTTCTTCCAAGAAGGTCTTCAATACTCACGGGACGAATGGCTTTGGTTTGGAGTTCTCCGTTAATCCAGTCTTTTAGCGGAGGTACTTCTTTAATTCTAAGGTGTTGTTTTAAACACGCTTCGGTTATGTCTGCTTTTCGTTTTTTGGATATTTTTGCATTATCAATAGCCAGGATAATTTCAGATACGTTATTTTCAGGAATAATCTTACTGAATGCTTTACCTGGCAGGTAAATGGGGATGCCCGATGTATATTTATTACGCAATGTTGCATTGTCATCAATGAAACCAATTACCCTGACATTCATTGAATTATCCATCCTTAAGGTATTAAGGGTAATTTGTCCTTTCCAACCCGCACCGTAAATCATTATATTTTGAGATTTTTCATGGTTGTTAAACCAAATCTGGAATATTCTTTTAACGGCAAGTCGTGAAAGTATTAGGATTGTTGTGACCCAGAGGAAATGAATGATGATCACGGAATAAGGTATCATTAGGAATGACGGGGATCCTGTTTGTCTTCCTGTAAATGAAGCAAGGGTTATTAGAAGACTTGCACATAGTGTTGCCAAGATAATATGCATTACATCTTCTGATGTGCTGTGGCGTAAAATACCTGCATATGATTTTGATATCCAGAAGCAAAGGGTAAAAGCAGGCAAAATGACCAATAAATGCATCTCCGAAATATACATGTCAACATCCGACAGGTCAAAGTTAAATCTTAACATAAACGACATGAACCAGGATATGGCAACTATTCCCAAATCAAAATGCAGTACCAGCCACTTCGACATATAGTTTTTGGAGAGAAAATGTATAATACGTTTCATCTTTTGTTTGTCTTTTGAATTAAAAATGAAAATCTTGTAGTCATATTTATTATGACTGAGGTGTACAATTACTTGAACAGTTTTTTGTTAATTGAGGTAAAAGGATTCATGAGTAATCCTTCGAGAGAGCTTAGATAAAGCCTGCCAAAACGGAAAGCATGAGTTAGGCTAACTGCCAATCTAAAAGTAGAATTTTTTTTCATTTCCGGTCAAAGCCATCGTCGGACGAAATGGTTGACTAGAGGTCTTAAAAAAGATCGTAAAATCAAAACAAGTTATGCTTAAGGGAATAATCCTCTGATGCAAATTATAGTTTTACAATTTTTAAAAGTCGATATCTTAGAACCCAATAGACAGAACTTAAACTCAGTAAGATTAAAATAAATAATTCCCATCCCATTATATTTTTTGAGATGAACACTATAACAATAATGTTAATTCCCAATTGAGAAATACTATATATCCCTGAGACCAATACATGTGGCCATTGAAGTTCATTGCTCAGATATTGGTATAGATGAGTGCGGTGGGGCAAAAAAATATTTTCGCGTTTCTGCAACCGGAACAAAATGGTAAAAACGGAGTCGATTCCATATACAGCAAAGAATAAAATGTATTCAAGCCGGCCAGTTTTTAAAATAAGTGAAGTCATAAACCACGCCAGCATAAAGGCCAGGCTCACACTACCCACGTCTCCGGCAAACGTTTTGGCATATTTCCGTGCATTAAAAAACGAAAAGACCAAAGCAGAAAGGATTAAGAGAATGATAATATCTTGTGAAACAAAATTCACCGAACGGTTTAACCAGGCAAATGTGGATAATGAAACCAACCCGTAAAAGGCTGTAATTGCATTGATTCCGTCCATGAAATTGAAAGCATTTATCCATCCGGTTACAAAAAGGTAGGCCAGAAAAACGACAAACCAGGGGAATTCAAAAAGCTGCAGTTGCCCGAATAAAAGAGTAACAGCAAGAAAATGACCGGTTATTCTGATTTTTGATGAAAGTGTGATTACATCATCCAGGAAACTGACGGTTGCTAGTAACAATAATCCGAAAATTATCCAGGGCAGATTAAAGTCATACATCAGGAACCACATTAAGGCTGCTGCCGGAAAAATAACACCTCCCCCACGAATGGTAATATAGGAATGAGAACTCCGCTCATTGGGCTTATCGATAATGTTAAAATGGTCTGCAATCCTGAAATAACCAATGATAAGGATTATAAAGAGGGTAAACGCAATACTATACAAGCACATTATTTATTGAAATGATTTTAAGGTTTTTTCCAATCCCTTTTCTGCGCTGAAAGGCATTTTTTGAACACCCATGGCATGTTTTAGTTTTTGATTGGAAACCACATACGATTCAGTTAATTTTTCGAGCCGTTCAGTGTTTAAAGGGAAATGAAAAACATCTCCAAGTTTTGCAGCAGTATGAGCCATTTTCTTATTAAACTTCCAGATTTTAGGTTTTTTTTTCAAGGATTTAGCCATCATCTCAATTATCCGGTTAGTTGAGATGGGCTCATCATCGG
>CAYTDH010000422.1:0-4224 GCA_964436325.1 uncultured Tangfeifania sp. | reverse complement strand
ATTGCTTGACAAGGAAGAACTTCTCGAAGACGAAGTGAACGCTCTTGAGAGCAAGATCGAAAGACTGGAAGAAAAATGTAACGAACTTGAAAATCGGGAAGAGGAGCTCCTCATAGAAATTGAAGACTTGAAGATAAAATTAAAGGAGACCGGGGAATGACGGCTGAACAAGGAGGATGTATTATGATAACCAAATATTACATGAACCCGGTAACGGGAAGCGTGGACGATTATGACGGATGGTGGTACTCCGATGAGGATGGTAATTCCGTCAACGCTGTGGACCTTGTGGAGGTTGTTCCAGTGTTTTGGGACGGTAGAGAACAGTGTTGGAAAGAGGACAAGGAGAAATAAATTGGTGATGGAAACAAAGCATTTAATAGGTGAGTTTCTATCTATTTTAGAAGGAGGAACCCTATGGACAAAGAATACGCTGAACACTTGAAGAGAAAAATCCGGGACGACCTCTACCCCAAACTCGGCCAGGAGCTCAGGTTCGAGGTAACCATTGAGGGAGTCACCCTGGAGGTACACGCACCCTACGTAGACCTGGACGGGTCCGGGCGTCTGAAACCCGATGCCTTTGAGGCACAGGTAACAATCCCGGACGACTCCCGGGACCTCTCACCGGTCCTGGACAGCAAGATCCTCGAACACTTACTTGATAAGATTCCCGACCATGAGTGAAGCCGAGCACCGGAAGGTTTTCTACGAGCTCATGCGGAAAGAAATCCAAACCATGCTCGGGGAGGGCGAACGTGCGACCCTGCCCCGAATCGACCTGAACATCCTCGCCAAAGCGGCGTTCCGAGCGAACTACCCGCCTCGCACCGAGGAACAACAAGCCCTGTGTGAACTCGCGGGGCTCTATTACAAGGAGGAAGACGAACATGAAACTTAGCTACCGGACGCTCTACGACATCGTCCAACGGCTGTACCATGAGACCGAAACCCGCTTCGACGACGACCGTGCGGAGGATATGTATGAGGTCCCCCAGGAGCTCTACTCCCGGGTCCAAGCGGCGCACTACTCCATGCCGCTGGAGCCGCGATCCGGCGAGTCATACCAGGAGAAGGTCAACGAACTTGCCCTGGACGTGGCCCGTGGGCACTTCCCGCCGGAGACCATGCGAGAGAAGGCTCTCCTGGATACCGCCAAGGAACTCTTCGACCCCGTGCGGGAGGACGAGCGCGAGCAGTGGAGGGAGATTTTTCAAGCGGAGGTACCGCCCCATGGCGAAAACGCGTAACAAATCCAAACCTGAACTACGACGCGAGTCCCCCTCGGGGTACCATTACTACTCACTCTACCGCGATTGCCCCCGGAAGTGGGCCTTGAAGTATGTCTACGGATTGTCGCCGCGCTACACTGCGGTGCCGCTAATCCGCGGTGGCATCCTGCACGACGCCACGGAGGTCTATTATGCCAATGACTGGTCCCTGGAGAAAGCCCTGGAGGAAGTCGATCGGCAATTCACCCTGCGTACTCCGGAGTTCGAGGACAAGGCGGAGATTCCCAAGATCCGAGACGACGTGCGTGCAATGCTCCGAGAGTGGCATGAGACCTTCCATACCGACCGGGACTCCTACGACCTCCTGGAGGTTGAAGTCCCGCATGAGTTCCGCATCGGGCCGGAGCGAGACTTCTTGTTCACCGTCCGCATGGACCGGGTTTTCCTTGACCGAGAATCCCGCACCCTGGTTATCCGGGACACGAAAACCACCGGCTGGTCAATCGGGAAGACGTTCCACAACGCCGAGCAGGAAGATCAGATGACCGCGTACCTCTGGGCCGGGAGGCACCTCTGGCCCAAGCGAGCAACGCAGGTTGTAGAGCTGGACGTCATCTACCGCCGGGGGAAGAAAACCGAGGCCCAACGGTGCGGGCCGATTTACCGCACGGCTCTGGACCTGGGGAGGTTTGAACTCGAACTCTACGGCCTCATCAACGAGGTTACCCAGAAGTACCTAGCCCTTGAACACCTCCCTGAACCCATGCTCTTCCCGCGTTCCGGTCGCACATGCGGCCTCTTCGGGTGTGAGTACGAGGCCATTTGTCGCTCGAATATTCACATCGGGGACGTTCCAATCGGGTACCATCGTGACCCGTGGATTGAAACCGAAACCCAGGAGACCTTGACGAAAGCGCAGGAGTCGTTTAATATGGAACTTATCGCCGAAGGAAGACGAAAATGAGATACGTAAAACGTGACAACCAAACCTGGCCGTTGCGAACCTACTGGGCACGGCGTCGCTGGGCCCTGGGGCGGCTCCAATGTGTCGGTAATCTCACCCGGGAGGGACCGTACTTTACCGAATGGGAAATGGACCAACTGGAGAAAATCTCGAAGATCGTTGACAGGATTGTCGCGCACTCCGAAAGGTCCTACCAAGACCTGAAAGACCTATACGAAATCAAGGAGGTAACAAAACATGGCATCATTAACAGACTGGGCCCAAGACATCGGCTGGACGGATGAGAAACCGTCCCAGGTTGTATCGGTGTGTGTCTACGGCCCTACGGGGGTCGGGAAGACGCACTTCGCCGGGACCTTTCCCAAGCCGTTCTTCATCGACACAGACCGGGGCTTGAGGACGTTGAAGAACTTCCACCACCCGTATTTCTCGATCAAAAAAGGCACCAAGGCCTATCAGCAGATCATGTCGATCCTCACGGCCCTGGCGGAGAAGTCGGCGCCTTTCGACAAGATGGAGGTTGAAACCATCGTCATCGACTCCCTGACGGAGCTGGCGAACTTTTTACTCGCCGAGAGTATGCGTTTCCCGGCTTCTCCCAAGGAAGAATCCCGGCGCATCGAAGACGAGAAGCCCCAATGGGACGACTACTCGAAACTCGCATCCAGGCTCGACACCATCGTCAAGCGGTGCAAGGACTTGGGGCTGAACTTCGTCGCCACTGCCGGACGGAAGATCGACAAGGACGAGATGACCGGGGAGTTTTTGGGTTTGCCCAACATCGTCGGCGGATACCGTGACATCGTCGGACATCAGTTCGATGAGTATTTCTACCTGGAGTCCACGGTTAAAGACGACCAGACCGTCTACCGGGCGTTTACATCGAAGTACAAATACTACGAGGCCAAGAGCCGCGACGGACGCCCGCGTATCATCCTTGATCCGAGTTATGCTACCCTCTACGGAGGTGACCATAAGGACAACACAGAGAAGGAGGGGAAGGCCAAGGCCTCCCCGAAGGAAGGGAACGAGAAGGGTTCGTCTGAATCCAAGACTCCGACCGCTTCCAGGACCCGGGGGACATCGTCCTCACGGGCCCGCACAACAACCACCAAAACCCATAGGAGGTAACACATGGGAAAGTACAATCCGAAGAACATCGCCGACTACGAACCGGAGGTAGCGCTCGACAAAGGCTGGTATATCTGGAAGGTAGCCAACATCCGCGAAGATGTGAGCAAGAAATCCGGCAACGAGATGATTATCGTCGACGTCGTCTGCCAGGAAGGGCAGGAGCAGGCCGACGGGAAGTCGCCTTTGAACCACGAGTCGACCCTGTTCCTACTCACCGAGTTCAACGACATGTCCGACCGGGGCAAGGTCATGATGCAGAAGAAGCTCACGGACTTCATTACCGCCTGCGGGTTCTCAACCAAGAAGGCCTTCGACTGGGACGACATGATCGAAAAGGAGTTCGAGGGCTACGCGAAACCCGACGAGTACGAAGGCGAGGTTCGGACCTCGGTCGAGAAGTTCCGACCGCTGGAAGACGAAGTCGAGGTCGACTAGAGCCAGGTCCACAATCGGGCAGGAGGAGGGGGGCCAACCAACCTCCTCCCTTCCTGCCCTTTTTCTTACCCAAGGAGGTTATAATTATGATGCCAAAATGGCTTGTTGAGAAAGTCATCACAACCATCCCCCGGGGCCAGGCACAAGGGTTGCCGTGCGTGCGTTTCACCTTCTCCGACCAACCTGCGACCAACCTCGAGATTCGGGAAGTCTTCGAGTTCGTCGGCCAGGTGTCCCTGCGATCCCGGGCGGTATTGTTTACCGGCGCCTTCCCCGACCACAACACCAACGCCTTCGATGCCATGACCAAGTCCTTCGCCGAGGCCGGGGTAGCGGTTTTCATCATCACCGACGGAGAGGCGTATCAGTCCTTCTTCACCAACGCCGGGGTGTATACGATCGTTATCCTTGGCTCCCCCGAGTGGTCTTCGTTCCCGTGCAAGGAAGTGCACTACCACT
>CAYTDH010000421.1:0-4231 GCA_964436325.1 uncultured Tangfeifania sp. | reverse complement strand
ATAAAATAACTTTGCAGTTCATGCTCGTCATTCAACCCTTCTTCTTTAATTCTTTTTTGACAATCGGAGCAGTTTTCCCAGGCATCTTTGGGACATTCATCGCCTCCCACATGGATATAAGCTGAGGGAAACAGACCACAAACTTCATCCATAACATCCTCCAAAAATTGAAAAGTACTTTCCCTGCCTGCACAATAAACATCTTTCATTACCCCCCAGGTTTTTTTCACCTCATATGGACCTCTTGTGCATCCCAGTTCCGGGTATGCTGCCAATGCCGCACTGGAGTGCCCTGGCATTTCAATCTCAGGAACAACAGTAATATAACGGTCCGCTGCATATTGCACAATTTCTTTGATTTGATCCTGTGTGTAAAATCCACCGTAACCTATTCCGTCATAGGTTTCTGATTCGCTGGCATGCCCAAGAATCGTCTCGTCACGCCAATGAGCAAGTTCTGCTAATGCGGGGTATTTTTTTATTTCAATCCGCCACCCCTGGTCCTCAGTCAGGTGCCAGTGGAACGTATTTAATTTATAAACAGCCATATAATCCAAAAGATTTTTAATGTAAGCAACCGGAAAAAAATGACGACCGACATCGAGCATCAATCCCCGCCAAACAAACCTTGGCTGATCTGATATTTGCACAAAAGGAACCTCAATTTTTTCTGATGAAAGACCTGGTACCGGCAACAGCTGTTTTAGCGTCTGAATTCCGTAAAATATTCCATTAGAAGAAGTTGCAGATATAACAATGCCATCCTGGTTAATCCTCATTTGATACCCTTCCTTATTCAGTGCCAGGGAAGGAACCAATTCCAACTGAATGAACATTTTGTTTTCGGGAGAAGGAGACAATCTGATATTATAATAATCCGTCAGATAATGGGAAAAATGCATTGCAATACGAGCCAATTCCTCATTGGAGTATTCATAAACAAGGGTCATATTTTCCGTGATTTCCAGCGTTCCTTCAAAGACTTCCATTGCAGCAGGGCGGGGTATTATTGCAGCGGGTTGGGCCTTTAAATGCATTGAAAACACAAGCCAGGCCATTAATAAAATCATCTTCGCGGGTTGAATTTTTTGCATCTCATTAAGTTTTATTCATTATTATTTAATCGGGTAAATTTCAAGGAAAACAAATCCGCATCTTTCAAGACAATACGTAAACGAACGGGAGTGGAGGAAAGACTTCCCACGTCCGTGTTTCCGTTCCATGATACGGTTCGGTTTATTTCATTTCCAATAATCTCCGGGCTATCATCTAATGCAAAACCGGGGATGGGGTTTCCATTATCGTCCAAAATTTCTATTTGAACAGCTCCGGCAGCAGAAGTAGAATAATTGATATCCAAACGGTTTCCTTCAAAAGTAAAGGGTTTGGTTAAAACTTCTCCTCCTTTATAACCGGCAGAAAGGGAGGAAAATCCATCAATCCGGAGGGTATAGCGTTTCAGATGGGCCGTTGGTTGGGCATAGTTTTCGTTTACATACACCGACATTTCAACAGGACTGGTTTGCACCACATTCAGGGCAGGGTAATTGGATCTTGAAACCCAGTTTTCCAAACCAATTCCCGGCCGGATAAACGATTCCATAAACGTACGGTCGTAACGATTCCCTCCCCTGCTGGTCATAAAAAAGGCATCGGAACAGTCTTTATAATATTTGGGATTTACCTGCAATACCTCCGCTTGTTTATCAGACAAAACCTGCCGGTTTGGCATAAAGCGGGCTCCAATGGCCACATAAATATGCGGAGCTCTGTAATAGGGGCTTGTTTGCTGCGTATAGAGATGCTCGGGAGGTGTATTGCCAAATGTCATCTCCCGGGGTTCCGACCAATGGATAAAATCATCAGAAGTAGTTCGGCTCACGCTCCTGAAACCATCAAATCCTCCTTGTGACCAGGTTCGAAAATAGCAGACATACTTTTCTTCTGATGCAGACCAGAATGCCACATTCTGAGAGTCAAAAACGCCATCTGTAAACACCGGTTCTTCCTGTAGTTTTTTCCAATGAATCCCATCGGGAGAAACAAAAGCCATTAAGCCACTTTTCCGGGTACCCCCCAGTGCTTTGAATTTTTCTCCGGGTTTGACCTTTGGATTGGTATCGATAAAAGGGCTGAAATTATGTGTCGCCGGAGCAGCATAAGCCAGAATAATGTTATTTTCCCGGGAACCATTGATTTCAAATAATCCGAGGCTCGGCTTTTCCCAGTGGATTCCATCCTCAGATTCTGCATAGCAGGTAACTTCGTCCTCTTTGTAATCTTTCCCGGCTTCTCTGATTCCGCGATAGTAAGCCCTGAAAAGATCACCGTCTTTAATCACCGTACAATACCCACTGAAGTTCCCCTCCCAGGGTTTATCAAAACGCAGAACTACCCCCTCGTTTCGCGGCTCGTGCATTCTGATTTCTGCATTTTCCAGCTTCTCGATTAAAAAATGATCCACGAAAAGTTCGCGCCGGTCCCCTATGGAAATCAGATTTTGCGCATTTACTCCTTCAAGCATGAAAAATACAGTGCTTACGACTAAAAAAACGATTTTTGTTGTTTTCATCTGTTTAATATTATCTTCTGGTTTTATTTCGGAAACCAGCCCTCGGGGAACTGTTCCTTCGTATCTTCGCAAACAGCTTCGGCCAAAAAATCTTTTCCTTCCTGATTGTCCCAGGAGTAACTGATAACCGATCGGTAAGCCGCTTTTCATCCTCTTCGGTTTCATGATCAAAAAAGCGGAAATAAAAATCACCCCTAGCATTGTTCCGGTAATGCGCCCGAACGTATTCATAACGGTGAATTTTATCCTTAAAAATTCCTGGTGTGGTCTCCACCAAATCGGAATCAATCGTGCCCATTGTAATATCAATGGCCGTCCCCCGGCATCTGTGGGAGCAACAATTCCTGAACAAACACCAAAAAAAAAGGCAGACAGGGCAATTAAAAAGGCATTACATAATTTTCGATGGTTCATCTTTTTTGGCTCTTGTGTAAAAATAATAGTTCATAGTTAATTTTCACAGAAATCACTATTTATCCATATGATGTTGCTTATGCATGTACTCCTGTCCATCGAGTGTAAGAAAAAAATCGAACCAAATATAGGCCAGTTTTTCGCCCCCTGTCACATAAACAGTGTGCTTTGAACCCAGAGGAACATGCAGCATCATATTTTCAGTGAGCAATTTGCTCTTCCCATCTGCTCTGCAAGTACACCGGCAATCTTTCAACCCCAAAAAAAGCTGGTCAAGGATGGGGTGTTCGTGCTCGGCCACTTCATCCGGTCCATCCGTTTCAACTGAGCCCATACAAAAACGAGGGACTTTCCCTTCGGGAAGTAACATCCGGTTGAGGCTTTTGCTGCTTTTTATTTCTTCCGTATAAACCGGGCAATCCTCAAAAGCACGAATGAAAATATTGGAATGTTCATCGCTGTTTTCTGAAATAACCTTCAGGTCATTTTTATCCATTGACTTTCTTAACCGAAGAAAATGAGCCCGGTTCTTTTTCTTTGCAGAGATAACATAAGGCATATTGAAGGGAATTCTGGCAATGCAATTGGTTGCCATATTATACTTTTCCCCAGGCACATCAATGGTCACCTTGCCATCCATCAAATACAATACATCATATCTGTCGGCAGATGCCACCTCTTTGATGTAATGATTTCCCCCCAATGTGATAACCTCAATTTTGACCCCTTCTATTTCTCCAGGCAATATTTCCTTTTTCATAAAAAAATCACCTGCGACCTGATTCAAATTATTTCGAATGATTTTTTCCGCTTTGATACTATTCATAAGTATATCATTAATTTTTACATTTAAAATCCGGGGTGATTTATAATTCTCCTGAACGGGATCAGCAGAGTATTCCACGGCAATTCTGAAAGAATCATTAAAATCAGGATTGAAGGTTCAAAATATACTGCTGCTAAAACGATTGCCATGCCATTATTTCTATAGGCAGAGGTGATGGTTGTGGCTATTTTCCCTTTTTTGTCCTCTGTAAATCCAATAAGATAGCCGAAAAAATGAAGTACGATAAATATGAAATATAAAAACCCAATCTGCCACAGGGTTTTTTCAGAATCATTCAGCATTACATTGCGCTGTACTCCCATAACAGCATAGACCATCAGGGAAAGAATAAGGATGTTAACGGAAGTGAACAAATGATATTTACCGGTTAAAAAACGGGATAAAAACCGTTTTATGAC
>CAYTDH010000420.1:0-4243 GCA_964436325.1 uncultured Tangfeifania sp. | reverse complement strand
CACGGTCTGGAGACCGATGATGCGCTGATTGATATGACTCCCGACAAACTTTTTGAGTCGGCAAAAGAGGCCCTTATGATTGCCCGGAGTCTTGGTAAAAAGGTGATTATTATGAGTACCTCCACCGGGGGGACCCTCTCTTTAAAGCTGGCCGCTGACTTTCCTGAATATATAGATGGGCTGATTATGTATTCCCCCAACATCAAAATAAATAACGGGACAGCTTTTTTGCTCTCCAAACCCTGGGGATTACAACTCGCCCGGTCGGTTTACGACGGGAAATACAGGGTAACCAGTCAGGATACCCTTTCAAAAGATTGTCAGTACTGGTATTGCAAATACAGGCTTGAGGCGGTGGTTTATCTCCAGCAACTCGTGGAGGAGACGATGAAAAAGGAGACTTTCGGTCAAGTTACCGCTCCGGTATTTCTTGGATATTATTTTAAAGATAAAGAGAATCAGGACGAGGTTGTTAGAGTGGATGCCATGCTGAAAATGTTTGATCAACTGGGAACTTCCCCTGACCGGAAAGTGAGAAAAGCATTTCCCGAAGCTGGGGACCATGTCATTGCATGCGACATGACATCTGGTTCGGTGGAGGAAGTTATTGCCGAAACCCTCCTGTTTGGCCGCGAAATTTTACGATTGTCTCCGGCAGAAAAGAAGGCCGTTTCAACTGATTTTTGACGCCGCCGGTTCATCCAGATACCAGACGAGCGACCCCTGGTCGGGCTCAATATGGTAAGCCGGCAGCCGGGTAGCCTCTTTTTTATTGTCCATGATTTCTGAAACCTTCAGGGCTTTATTTTCTCCGGTTACCATGAAGAAGATGCGGCTCGCCGAATTAATTACTTTCCCGGTTAGTGTTATTCGTTTTTGTCCTGTTTCCGGGTGTTCCGCCACAGCACATATTTTCGGACTTTCCAATAATTCTGTCTGGTCGGGGAAGATGGAGGCGGTGTGACCATCCTCTCCCATTCCAAGGAGAATTAAATCGAAGACAGGGAGGTTATCCCGGGAGTTCAAATTCTTTTCTATTTCTGCGGCATATCGATCAGCCTCGGATGCGGGAGGATTTTCTCCTTTTATCCGGTGAATATTTTCCTCCGGGACAGAAATACGGGAAAAGAGAAGCTCATGGGCCATTTTGTAATTGCTGTTTTGATCTTCCGGCGGGACACAACGTTCATCTCCCCACCAGAAATGGATGCGGTCCCAGGGAATGGTTCCCGGGTATTTTTCAGCAAGAATTTTAAATAGTTTTGCAGGGGTTGTACCCCCTGAAAGGGCAATATCGAAGCGGGGTTGTGCGGAATCTGCCGTAAGTTTTTTGATGGCTTTGGCTACCGACTTCGTGACTTTCTTAGGGCTTTCAAAGATTTTTACTTCAACTGAGGCTGTCATTGATAATACGTTTATTCTGTAAAAATAAGAAATTTATGGCATTACAATTCACAATATGTACCATCATTAGACAGATTTTTGCAGGGATAGCGCCAATTTCCGCCATCGATGAGTTTGTCGGAGCGGTCGGGGCCCCATGTTCCTGCGGGATAGCCGTAAATGGGAATATCGGGATTGTTCTTCCATGCATTCAAAATGGGCTGGACAAATTTCCATGCTTCTTCTACGGCATCTCCCCGGGAATACAGCGTGGCATCTCCCTGCATGGAATCCAGCAACAACCGTTCGTAAGCGGAGGGCAACCTTATTTCAGCCAAATCGGAATAATGGAAATCCATATTTACGGTTTGAACCTGGAATCCGGCACCAGGCGTTTTCATTCTGAATTTCAGAAGAATGCCTTCGTCAGGTTGAATGCGTATCACCAGTTGGTTATCGACCGGCTCTGATGTTCCTGAATGATTAAACAAGTGATGGGGGACCTGTTTAAAGTGAATGACAATTTCTGTAACACGGGCAGGTAGCTTTTTCCCTGTGCGGATATAAAAAGGAACGCCTCCCCACCGCCAGTTGTCGATGTAAAATTTCATGGCAGTAAAGGTTTCGGTTCTGGAATGGGGGTCAACCCCCGGTTCTTCGCGGTAACCTTTGATTTTTTCCCCACTAATGGTGGAGCCTATGTATTGTCCGCGGATGACATAGCGGGAAACTTTTTCCTCCGGGATAGGTCGCAACGACTGAAAAACTTTAACAATCTCGTTACGGATGGCGTCGGCTTCAATAACTACCGGTGGTTCCATCGTTACAAACCCGGCGAGTTGCAGCAGGTGATTTTGAAGCATATCACGCAAAGCGCCTGATTGATCGTAATACCCTCCACGGCCTTCCACTCCAAGTTGTTCGGCAGAAGTGATTTCTACCCGCTCCACGAAATTCCTGTTCCAGAGCGGTTCGAAGATGCCGTTGGAGAAACGGGTGACAAGCATATTTTGAACACTCTCTTTGCCCAGGTAGTGGTCAATCCGGTATATTTGGTTTTCGTTAAAATAGTGCAAGAGTTGAATGTTGAGCAAACGGGCCGATTCCAAATCGGTGCCGAAAGGTTTTTCCACAATGAGCCTCCTGAAAAACTGGTCGGATTTACTCATCCCGTTGTCAGAAAGGTTTTTTGCAATGATTTCATATACCGATGGGGGAGTGGAGAGGTAAAAAATATAGTTGGCTTCCATGTGCTTTTCTCTCCCCAAAGTTTCAAGCTCTGTTTTCAATTGTTTAAAATCCTGGGATTCGAAGGGAGACACGGGAAGATAATACAGCATTTTTTGAAAATCCTCTTTCTCTTTTCCCTGAGGAAGAAATTGGCCTGCTTTTTCCCTGAAAGCATCATGAGAGAGTTTGGTCCTTGAGGCACCGAGAACGACAAATTTTTCGGGGAGTAGGTTTTGTTGATATAAGTCGAAAAGGGCCGGAATGAGTTTGCGTTTGGTTAAATCACCTGAGGCCCCGAAAATAATAAGAAAATGGTTTTTTGTCTTTTTCATCATCTTGTTGATTTTTTCTACACTTCAACACAGCAGACAATCACATTGTTTTTGAAAAAGAAATAACTTAAAGAAAAACGGGATTTTGTACCACCTGACTGAAGGGTTGCCCTGAATTTTCCTTCTTTTTCCAGATTGAAGGGATGGATTTGAATATGTTGGTTAAACTGAATATTGGGTATGCATGAACATTTAAAAATGGCCTCTTTGGCACTCCAGTAAGTGATTTGGGTCCGGGCAGCTTTTTCGCCGGGGGCGATTTGCCGGAGTTCTTCTTCGGTGAGGAAACGGCGGGCTACCGGGGCAATGTTCCGGTGGATGTTTTCCACATCGATTCCGGCGGTTTTTTCCGAAAGAAGGACTGCCGCCAATTCAGAAGAGTGTGAGATACTAATGAAAAAGGGGCTGTCTTTCAATTGAGGCCGCCCTGTTTTTTCGTAAACGATTTCTTTTTTTTCCGAAATCAAATCCTGAACAATGAGCCTGACTGCCAAAAATTCTTTGCGGCGTTTTTCCAGTTTGAGTTTTTCAAAAGCCGTTTTTTCGGCTGCCGATAATTGATAACGGGGCAGAAGCACTGAACTGGGGTCCGTGAGTTCCCGTATGCCTAAGACTCCTTCCTGTAATTTTATTTTTTTTAATAGCGGCATTAATCCCAATGCGTTGTTTCAATAATCCGGATGATATCTTTTTCTAAAAAGTCAACGACAGGTTGCAGCGAATCAATGTCGGGGGTTGCCCTTATGTAGAGGGCACCGCGAAGAAAATGATTCGTGCTGTCGGTCAGAAAAAACTGAAGCGGCGAGGCGGCATTTCCTTTAATCCGGTAGATGGTACCGAAAACTTCCCTTCCGGGATTCATGAAGATTTGTTCCTCAATGGCATTTGCTCTTATGGCGTGTTTATAAGCCAGCCTTCTGGATTCTTCCATAAATTCGGCCAGGGTTCCGCCTTTACCGGAAAGCTCTCCGGATAAGTTATAGTAAGAAATATGTACTTCGGCTTTGTTTGCCGGCACCGTTACATTTATCCAATTGGCTTTACCGGGGTTTCTTTGATCGGGTTTAATAAGGGCATAATGAGGGACTTCAAACTGATAAGGATATTTTTCCCCCAGCGGGCGGTATTGCTTCTCCGGAAAATCGATCCGGAAAAACCCCCGCGGCCGGGGTGTGGGTTTTTGTCCGCACCCTGTCAGTAAAAATGCAAGCAGAGCTATCTGCAAAAGATACTTCATAAAAGGCATGTTTTATTCCGGAAAACGCAAAAATCCGCAATAAATTATTTCAGGGGATGGT
>CAYTDH010000419.1:0-4253 GCA_964436325.1 uncultured Tangfeifania sp. | reverse complement strand
CAAGCAAATCCTCAATCATGTCGGCCACGTCACGGGCCAAGAGGTAGCCGCCTCCTATCTCAAAACTCTCTCGCCACTCTTGCAGTACTCGTATCTCGTTTTGGGTCATTCTTCCTCCCCGTAGCCCTGCTCTCGCGCCCACTCATGCAACAGGTCTTCTTTCCGATAGAAAACCTCTTCCGGGTAGAAGTTCTCCCGCACCCAAGCAAGTACCTCATCGCTGTACGCCGATAGGTCTATGGTTACGTCTACAAGCTGACTGTTCATTCTTCCTCCAAAAACTTCCGATAATCGGCCCGCCAATATTCATAGTTTGGCATATCTGTCGGCGCGTCATACTGAGCCCGAGCAATCAGATTATCCGCTCGGCGCAGTAGCTCCATGATCTCCCCGAGGTCCTTTTTCAGGTCTATTTCAAGCAACGACTGTTCCACCGTGACCCCTCACCTCTGCCGGGTTGTTTATGTCTATCTCTTGCTTGATAGCCAAAGAGTAGACACATTCAATCACAGACCCGCCGGAATCCCGCGCCCGCTCTTCGGCGTCGGCGAAGTCTTCACACCACCACTTCCCAACGTTTCCATCGTGAGATATGTAATACCGACACACAAACTGTTCCATCGAACCCTCCGTATTTGCCATGAGAGCCGTCTGACGGCCCGTCACGGGCTTCAAGTACCACAAATGGTGTCGTGGCCCCACTAACACAAGACGGGCGCTCCCACGCCCCTGTCTTGTAAGACAAGATTACCACGCTTCTGAAGTTCTATCAACCCCAACTTCCTGAAATCGTGCATGTTCTTTGTCGAACCACACATGCACCGGGCGAGTCTCCCCGTCGCGGTTCTTGGCCACGATAATCTTGCTGTACTCGTTGCCTGCGTCGGTCCAGTGATGGAGTAGCATCGCTACATCCGCGTCCTTCTCGATTTGCGAACTCTCTGCGAAATCCCCCAAGTGTGGCTCCCGCCCGTCGGCGTCTCGGCGAAGCTGAGCGGCGCATATCACCGGTACATCAAGCCTGCGGGCCAACGCCTTCAGTCCCCGGCTTGCCAAAGCCACCTGATCCTTGCGGTCGGCGTCTTCCTTGTCCGGCCGGATATACTGCAAGTAATCCACGTACAGCGCCTTCACCTTGTGGACAACAGCCATCTTCCGGGCCACCATTTTGACCTGCGAGAGCGTGAGATCGGGCGAGTCACACACCCACACCGGCCAGCCTTTGATGGAGTCAATAGCCGCCCCGATCTTCGCAAAGCTCGGACCGCTCAAGATTCCCGTTCGTAGGTTCTCATTCGGGACGTTCTGAGTCTGAGAGGTGAACCGCGCCAACGCCTCACGCTCAGAACTCTCAAGGGTAATCAACCCCACGGGCTCCCCCGCCTCCGCCGCAGCGGTGATGAAGTTCAATAATAGTGCGCTCTTACCCTGACTCGGCCTTGCGCCCACGTAGTACAACTTCCCGCCCTCGAAGCCGCCGAATAACCCATCAAGTTCATCAAACCCGGTAGGCACCCCGGCGATAGTGTCCTGCCTAAACATCTCGTACCGGCGCTCCATCTCGTCAAGGAACCCTTCAAGCCCCTCCGACAGGTGGCGTACCTCGTCGTGACCGTGGAGCGATATCTTCGTCAAACCGTCCTCAAGGAAGTTTTGGATATCAACGGCGGCATCCCCAGCCTCAAGACGTTCCTTCGCCTCAGCCGACAGCCTCCACAACCAATGGTGTCGAGCCTCGTCCTTCACGCGCTTCAAGTAGGCATCTGAAGAGCCCCCGCCCAAATCGGTCAACGATGACAACCAACCAACATCAACGCCCTCGGTCTGCTTGCTGACGGTGACAAGGTTTGCAGGCTCCCCGGCCTCGATGAGCCCGGAGATAGCCTCATACACCGCCCGCGTCCGGCCATCGGTGAAGTGCTGCGGGATCAGCCCCGCCCGGTGGTATAGGTCGTTGTCAAGCAAGATAGCCCCGAGAACAGCCTGTTGATACTCGCTCATCCTTCCTCCCTCGCACGGCGGCGTTTCTCAGCGGCAGAGAGACCGGAGTTGTTAAGCGGTCGCAACTTCCCCGCCTCCACATCGCGACTGATGAACGTAGCCGCCCTTGCCGCGTAGTCGCGCGTTTCGCGCTTCGGATCACTCTCGGTCCAGTCGATCACCTTCTGAATGTAAGAGTCGACAGTGGAAGCTCCCCACGTTCTCACAAGCCCGTCATACCGCCCTTGACTCATCGGAACATTCAAAGCCGGATGCGCTCTGTAATTTCTTTTTCTGTTCTTCTTCTGTTCTTCTTCTTCTTCTTCTTCTTTTTCTTCTTCTTGCATACTTGTCTCGTGCATGTCTGAGACTGTCTGAGACGGTCTGAGACGGTCTGAGACAACGGGTGTATTATCTCCATTAGTGTAACTTGTAATGAGGTTTTGGATGCGTTTTGAGCGAGTTGCAGACTTCGCGAGGAACTTGTATATTTTATTGCACAGTATCCGACCGCTTATTTCATCTTGCTCGAACAACTCTTGTTGTACGCAGAACCATGTTATTTCCTCAACTTTTACCGTATCCATACCAAGATAGTCGGCTATATCAGTGCTCGCCTCTTCAAGGTCTGGTTTCGGGTTTTCGTCATCAAGGCGCTTTGTGATCCGTTCGAGGATGATGTTATAAACCGCATACCCTTCAGCCCCGAACTTCTTTACAACGCGCCTTATTTTCACATCGTCAATCATGTCTGACATGTGTTTGTAATACTTCACCCCTCCCCCCTATCTAACCATTGCCATAACGTGATCTAAGAACACGTCGCCCCAATCTTTGGGCACTACTTCGTTGCGCTCGATAATCTGCGCCCGGTTCTTGTACTCCCGCTCCATCGTCTCCCACTCGCTTTTGAGCACCTTCACGCTTGTCCGGGCTTGTCTTGTAAGATCGTTCAGAATATCATCGCCGTAGAGTTTGAGCAAGTGTTCTTGATACTCCACTGGCTTCCCGCCGCCGAAGCGGTTACACCCCCGGCATTGAGCATGCACGTTACGCTCGTCCATGAACGTTCCCAGGCGGTTGCGCGGTATCCAGTGCCCCGCGTCCATCTCTTTGATGGGATGCACCGCCCCGCAGGTGAAACACTTCGCGTAGTCGATGCCGCCTGTGGTGATAACCGCGTCCCGTAATCGGATGTAACGGCTAAATGCGCTCCATGCTTTCGTCTTCGGTGTGGTCTTCACCTGTACCTCCGGTCGGCGAATCGACGGTCATCTTTCCTATCACACGGCATGCTCTCACGAAGGTCGTAGGTGAGGTGCGCTATCTTAACCCATACCTCTTGTGGCATGTTTGCGAATCCGTTCCTATCCACATGCTCTACGCAATTGGCAAGTTCTTCCACGAGCCCCATGAACGCCCTGTTTACGTAAACCCCTTTAGCCTTCAATCTTCCCTCCCGCATAGTCTAACTCGAATCGCAGCAGTGCTAACTCCTGCCGCGCCTGTTCCTGTTCCCACCACTCGAATTGCTCTAAGGCTACTTCAAGCTCGGCAAGCCTACGCGAGCGCGAGCGGTAGAAGTCTTCCCATGTCTGGCCGTGGTCTGGTGTAGGCTCTCTCATGCTCCCTCGAATAGATTAGGCTGCTCTGGCCCTCGGTTGGTGGTGTCGCGCCATTCACCGTGGCACTTCGGGCAGTATATCCTTGACTCCCCGGTGTCAGGACAGTCAAATGGTACGCGCATCCCGCCGCAATCGCATTTAAGAACCTCAGCCATAAGCCCCATTATCACCGCGCCGGGGCCGGCCAACTCTCCAAGCTTCTCGCCGTACTTGTCTGCAAACCGGTTTCCGTACTCGCTGAATACTTCCAGTTGGTCACTCATGATATGGCTCCGGTTCTTCCATCCATGCGCTTATCGTACACCGGTTGTATTTGTCGTTCGGTAGCACGTACCAGTAGAAGTTACCCGGCGGGTATTCCAACAACTCAGCCTGCCTAACGGTGCCAGGCTTGTACTTGTAATCATTCGCTACGGTCACGATGTATCTACCCGTTGTAGTAGGCTTGCCGGTTCTCCATTCACTCATCATGCGCCTCCCTCGACTGCATCACGTCATAATCAGCCATCCACATGCGCTCGTATCCGGCAGAGTCGCCGGTGTCCTCTCGTCGCTGAGTTGCCGCCCATATCAAAGCAAACGCCCGAGCAAGGAGAGATTCACGCGCCATCATTCTTCGGTATACCTCCATACGTTCGTTCGTGGCTT
>CAYTDH010000418.1:0-4258 GCA_964436325.1 uncultured Tangfeifania sp. | reverse complement strand
CATATTTAAAAAACCTCCTTGATGGCTCACTGGAAATCCAATAATCATCTATGTTATAAATGTTTTTACCGGCATCGTTTCGCTTGTAAACTTTTAGAATTTTATCTGCTTGATTTTTGAGAAGCACAGAGTCATAGTATCCGAGGTTGGGTTCTGCATAGGTCCCATATCCATCATATACGTCGAAGAGCACGATTTGACCGAGACCTAACTGTAATGTTTTACTGTAGGTAGAATCCCTGGATACAAAATCTATAGAAAGGCTTTTAGGGGTTAAATTCTCTATGTTTGCTTCCATTCGGACGATAGGATCGCAACTGAAGAAAATCGGTGTCATTAAAACTATCAAGGCTATTTTTTTCATTCCCCTTTCTTTTTTATTTTACAGTTTTGTCAACGCGTTCCAAAATATCTCCGGGCTGACAATCCAAAGCCAAACAAATTGCGTCTAATGTCGAAAATCGAACGGCTTTCACTTTTCCCTGTTTTAGAATGGACAAATTAACGGTTGATACGCCAACTATTTCTGAGAGTTCTTTTAACTTCATTTTTCGTTTTGCCAACATGATATCTAAATTCACTACAATAGCCATAACCCATATTTAAATTGTCAATGAACTTTCAATTTCATGGATTAAATCATCATAATTTTTTTCGTTTTTGCCCCATGAGTATATTTGGAACAAAGTTACCGAACAAAATTTCATAATTGTTTCATCTCCAATCGTATCAAAACTTATATACAGGTTTTCACCCCACGACTTCCAGGTGATAGTTGTAATGGCCAGAATTTCAAATTTTTCTTTATCGGCCTTAATCAATTTGAACTTTGAATCATTGATAACCTCAATTAGCTTTTCAAACATCAACTCTTTGGAAATGTCGAATTCCTTCTCGAAACGAACCTTGGAAGTAAGCAGATTAAATCGACTGGTAAAATAGTTTTTAAACAAAAGTGATTTTCGAATAAACAGATTGAATATAAAAAATCCCAAAATGATGAATATGGTAATCAATAAACCAGCATCATCATGCTCTGAATGGTAACCACTTAAAACCGGAATGAGGACAATGAATGCTAAAACAATAAACCATGTTGTAACGTCTTTTAAAGTTGGAGTATGAGTAATATATTTCATAATCAGAAGTATTTATTTTGAGAGCAAACATAGGAAAATATTTAATGTAAAAGAAATATTTATTAATGTTTTTCATTAATTTATTTATATTTCACTTAAATTTATAAATAACTTATTGCGTAAATCCGGTCATAAATGCATGGATTGCATTTATCCCCGGACAGGAATAATTCATGAATTATTCGGGCTTAAGGAATAGCTGAATGATACAAAATATCTATTCTTCAAAGAAATATTCTTTAAATTTGAGGGCGATTTAAAAATAGTTGCCAAAAAATGACCCAATTTATGAGAATTCATCTGATTAAAACAGCCCTAATTGCCCTTACCGGGTTATGCCTTTTTTCATGTAAACAGCAGCAAAATTTGCAAAACATGATTGATTTGGCCATAAATAACAAGGATTCGGTTTTAGTGATTCCCGAAGGAAAATACATAATACAGAAATCCTTACTTCTCTCAGGGGCAAATAATCTTGTTATCAGAGGTGAAAAACCCAATGGAGTAACAATAACCTCGGGCATGGACGTACCCATTAAAAACCTGACTTGCCTTGATGAAGCAGTGGGATTGTATGAGATGACTATCCCGGAATTAAAAATGCCCCTGTGGCCGGATTCATTCAGGGGTTATGCCGGTTGGCCGGAAGTCTATATTGCCGGGAAACCGCTGTCCCTGGCCCGCTATCCCAATGAGGGTTTCATTCAAGCCGATTCAATAACTGTGGCCGGAAGAAAACCAAATAACAAGGAAGGAAAACAATTGCCTCCGAAATTTTTTTCAACTGAACTTCTGGATAATTACAATGAAGAATTCCCCTTATTTTTAAATGGCTACTGGAGTTTTAAGTGGTATGACGAAATTATTCGGGTGGACTCCATTCATCAAAAAACCGGTGAGATTACACTGGCAGCTCCACACAATTACGGGATGGGAGCTCCTTCCGGAGGACTCTTTTACGCTTTGAATCAACCCGAATATGTTGATGTTCCCAATGAGTATTATTATAATCCAGAAACCGGAACAATCCGTTTTATTCATTCTTTTACAAATGAAAATGTGGAATCGATTCAAATTGCTTATCAGGATTTTACCCTTTTGAACATACAAGCATGTAATCAAATAAAAATTGAAAACATCAACTTCTGTTATAACAATAATCTGGCTGTTTCTATTTCCGATTCTAAATCGGTAGAGATTGAATCGTGCGAAATGAAGGGATTAGGCAGGTCTGCTGTAAAGATAACTGAGGGGAGTCGTTGCGGGATAAAAAACAGCACCCTTAAATACATAGGAAATACCGGAATTTTTCTTTCAGGCGGAGACAGGAATTCTTTAACAAAGGCAAACCATTTCGTGGAAAACTGTTCCATTAGCTACTTCTCGAGACACGTTAAAACGTATGCACCAGCGGTTAAGCTAGAAGGAGTGGGACATATTGTAAAAAGAAACAACATCAGTTTTGCGCCTCACACCGCGATTCTTTTTGCGGGGAATGATCATTTGATTGCTCAAAATGAAATCAGGAAAGTGTGTTTAAATACTTCGGACGCCGGAGCTATTTATTGTGGAAGAGACTGGACCATGGGTGGAACCGTGATTCGGGGAAATAGTATCAGTGAGTTAGGTCAGGCAAGTCACCACCACAACTGGGCCATCTATTTAGATGATTTGGCCTCAGGAATAAGTATTATTGAAAATCAGATTCAGGACTGCCCTTCCGGGATATTGATTGGCGGCGGACGTTATAACCGGGTCAATGGAAACAGGATAATAAATTGTCCGAAAGCATCGATTATGTATGATGCCAGAGGATATGCTGATTGGTTTCAACATCATCTGAATGATCGTGAGTTATCGTTATGGCCTCGTTTAAATGCCGTTCCCATAAACCAGCCGCCCTGGAGTGAACGATTTCCATGGTTGCAGGAAATCCGCAATGATGATCCTGCACTTCCAAGAGGAGCTGAAATAAAAAACAATCAACTGGTAAATTCAGCACCACCTGCCATTGATGACAGAGTCTATAAGTTTGGAGACGTTGATATTTCTCAAAACAATTCACAGTAAAAATATTTCGCCTAAATTCCTGTTATTCAGATACAAATTTAGATACAAATAGGACGCAGACAAATCACATGCGTCTGTTTTTGTTTTTGAATACGCAGAAAATTCTGGATGCAAACACCCCATTGTGGATTAAGCTGATAAATTCATTATAACCTATTTGATGCATTGGAAATAAAAAATAAGAAAGGTTGAAAATATTTCCGCTGTAAAAAATATTATAAAGCTTTGGATCGCAGACAACTTAGTTGTGGTGCATGCAGGGCGACATTCTGCCAAAGTGAACAATAAAAATGAATGCATTTAAATAAGAAACTTGCAACATACTTGACGGACACACTAAAATGATATACTTTTGTGATATAAAATCAACATCATGAAAACAGTATCACTAAAAATAGACGATTCGATTTTCGGCGAGACTGAAAAGATACTTGCTCGAATTAAAAAGCCACGGAACCGATACATTAACGAGGCGATTGATTATTATAATAAAATACAACGTAAACAGATTCTTGAAAAAAAATTAAAAAAGGAATCTGGCATCGTAAAGGCTGATTCAATGTCTGTACTTAAAGACTTCGAGGAGATTGATTATGCCGATTAAGCAATTTGAAATCTGGGTTGCAGATTTAAACCCACAGATTGGAACCGAACCAGGTAAGACAAGACCGGTTTTAGTTATACAGACAAATTTACTAAATAAAATTCCTCATCCTTCTACAATTGTTTGCCCGATTACAACCAACGTTAAAAAGGAATCCGAGATTTTAAGAGTTCATCTAAAGAAGGGGACTGCATACTTGCATCAGCCTTGTGATATTATGATTGACCAAATTCGAGCGATTGACAATAAAAGACTGACGAAAAGGATAGGGATATTGCCTGATAATTTGATTGACATAGTTAAAGAAAATATTCAAATAGTACTAGATATTGAATAATGCAAGACACCACAATCGAGTAGCCCGCTCCACCAGTAAAAGCTGACAGGGAGAGGCTCTCACACCACCGTACGTACGGGTCTCGCCCGCCTGACCGGCCGGGCAGGT
>CAYTDH010000417.1:0-4292 GCA_964436325.1 uncultured Tangfeifania sp. | reverse complement strand
TCCCGGGTGAGGAGCCAGGACAAAATGCTTATACCCCGGGTTTTCTTCATCGATCTTTATTCCTGAAACATAGGTATAAAGCCACTCTCCTATGGCCCCATAGGCATAATGGTTAAAACTGTTCATGCCGGGGTTCTGAAACGATCCGTCGGGTTTCTGGCCGTCCCAGCGTTCCCAGATGGTTGTTGCATCCTGGGTAACCGGATACAACCAGGAGGGATACTCTTTTCGGTTAAGCAACATAAAAGCCGGCTCTTCATATCCGTGTTCAGACAAAGTTTTGCAAAGCAGGGGAGTACCTACGAATCCGGTGGTCAGATGTCCCATCTTCTCCACATCTCCGGCGAGGTAAGCTGCGGCTTCAGCCACCAAATCCCCGGGCAGCAAATCAAATGCAAGAGCCAGGCAATAAGCGGTTTGAGTATGCGATACCAGCCGGCCTGAGGGAGTAACGAATTCATGGATGAAAGCATCTCTCACTTTTCGGGAAAGGGCTGAATAGGTTTGAGCATCTCCGGTCTTTCCCAGGATGCCGGCAATTCTGGCAAGTAAACCGCTGGAGTAACGAAAATAGGCAGTAGCAATCAAATCCTTTTCTGTGGTCGCGCCGGGATAATCCGAACGGGTGGTGGCAAAAGCCAGCCAGTCGCCGTAATGCGGGTCCCCGGTCCATAAATAATCATCCCCCGCACGGTCATTCATGAAATCCACCCATGCTTTCATGCTGGAATACTGCTCTTCCAGAATCCGTTCATCGCCATAGGCAAGATAGGTGTTCCAGGGAACAATCAGCGCTGCATCGGCCCATGCCGTTGCTGCTCCCCTGTTATTTAAGACATCGGGAATTACATGGGGAACAGAACCATTGGGCATTTGGTCGAGAGCCAAATCTTTCAGCCATTTGGTGTAAAAAGCAGCCACATTAAAATTGAATGCCGCTGTGGGGGCAAAAACCTGTGCATCGCCGGTCCACCCCAACCGCTCATCACGCTGCGGACAATCGGTGGGCACATCAAGGAAATTTCCTTTTTGCCCCCATCTGATGTTATGCTGTAACTGATTGATCAATGGATTGGAACATTCAAAAGAACCAGTGGAGGGCATATCTGAATAAATAACAACTCCGGTAATATCATCCAGCGCAGGCGGTTCATCCAGTCCTTCCAGCTTGAGGAAACGAAACCCGTGGAAGGTAAAAGAGGGTTCATAAACTTCTTCCCCGTCTCCCTTTAAGATATAGGTATCGGTACATTTGGCGGCGCGGAGGTTTTCGGTATAAAAATTGCCCTCTTTATCCAGAACTTCGGCAAATTTCATCACCACGGTATCTCCTTTTTCACCGTTTAAGCTCAGGCGCACCCAGCCTACCATATTCTGTCCCAGGTCAAAAACCATCTCCCCTTTGGGGGTGGTGATCTGCTCAACGGGTTTGATCTCCTCAACCGCTTTCACAGGCTCTCCCTGGGGTGCTACAAGCACATCTTTCGGATGGTCCAGAATTCCGGCGTTCTTCCATCCGAAACCTTCGAATCCTTGGGAGTTCCACCCTTCCATTTCAAGACTGGCATCAACCATCTCCCCGTTATAGATGTCGGAATACAATATGGGGCCGGTGGAAACTTGCCAGTCCTCTCCGGTGGTAATGGTACTGCTGGTGCCGTCGGAATAATCAATGACCAACTGTACGATCAAGCCGAGTTGATCGCCATAATAAGCACGCTGCCCGCGAAAACCGATATTTCCACGAAACCAGCCGTCGCCGACCATGGCTCCTATGACATTGCCTGATTTCAACATGGAAGTGACATCATAGGTCTGGTACTGAACCCGGTTTTTATAGCTCGTCCAGCCCGGGGTAAACAAATCATCGCTCACCTTTTCACCATTGATAAAAAGTTTGTACAATCCCAGCGAAGACACATAAACCCGCGCCGATTCAATTTTTTTCGGGGTGCTGAATGTCTTCCGGTAATAGTGGACCGGAAGCGATTCTTTTACTTTCTTTTCTCCTGCCATGGTGATCCACGCGGCCTCCCAGTCATCCGGGCTGAGTAATCCCATTTCCCAGAAAGCAGGCTCACTCCAGGAGGTCCGGTTCCCTTTGTTGTCCCAGACACGTACCTGCCAGTAAACCCTTTGGCCCGACTGAAGTTGGGGCCCCTGGTACATCACGTTCACCGATTGATCGCTCTCCACTTTTCCGGAAGACCAGATTAACCGGCTTTTCCGGTTGAGGGCTGCAGGCGACCCGGCCACCCTGATTTCATAAGCCGTTTGTTTTACCTCTTTCTCGTCTGACTCTATCTGCCAGCTCAACCGGGGGCTTTCCACATCAATCCCCACAGGATTTTCATGATACTCGCAAACCATGCTGGTCACTTGACTTTCGGCATGGGTCATGTTGGCACTTAACCCCACAATCATGATGGAAAAAATAAGTTTTAGCGGATTCATTTTAAACTCGTTCATTTTGTTTTATGGATTTTATTTACATTAAAAAGAATTAATTCGGATTTCAATATCATTTAACCCCGGACTTAACCGGATGGTTCCAAAAGATAAATCTACCGGTTCGCCATTGAGGGTTACGGCGGCATTTTCTGAAAATTCAGCTTTGAACTCACCGGGCATATTGGCAGGCAACTCCACTGAATAGCGGGTAAAACGGTTATTCACCTTTTCATATTCGGCTTTAATTTCTCCCAATTGTGTGGGAACTTTAATTGAACTGCTTTTCAGGTTTCCCATTTGAGGATAGATACGGGCAATGGCAAATCCTGGTTTCAGCGGCTGGATTCCCCAAAGGTAACGGGGAATAATATTGGCAGGTGCTGCCCCCCAGGCATGGTTCCAGTCGGAGTTGGGTTTGTAGCGCATGTCCCAGGCTTCCATGGTTATGGTCGATCCCGATTTGATCATGTTGTACCAACTGCGGTCATGAGTGGCGGTCATCATTTCGAGGGCATATTGATCGGCTCCGGCCTTGTAAAGGGCTTCCATGAGGTATTGGGCCCCGTAAACACTGCATCCCATCCCCCGGGTTTTGATATAATCCGCCACGCTTTCCCGGCGCGATTCAGGAACAATGTCGAAGGCCAATGGAAACATGTTGGCATGAACAGAGCCATGATCGGTGCCTGCTCCGTCGGTATAATAACCCCCTTCTTCATTGTAAAGCAGCTCGTTGATGCTCTTTTTAGCCCTGGCTGCCCGGAACTGAAAATCAAGCGCCTCTTCCGGCTTGTTTAACAACCGGGCAAATTCAGCCATGATTTTCATATTCTGGTAATACAAGCTGTTGATCACTGTGTTGACCGGGGTAAAAACAAAGCCGTCGCGCTCGCCCTGCGGCCAGTCTTTGGGAAGTTTCCAACCGGTATCTTTCTGTGCGGGAGGCCAGTCCACAATATCCCTCAGGCGTTCCGTGGTATCCCTGAATCCCAGTTGGGCCATCAGTTCACCGGTATGCCCCGGGGAAGAAGTGCTTATCAAACCATCTTCATATTCCAGGGCTATCAATGTTTTATGCTTCAAGGGCTCATAATATTCCTCAATCAGTTCGGTATTGCCGGTGTACATATAATCCTGGTAAAACATAAGCACCACATGCAGTTGCCATTCGGTGGGCCAGGTGGGGTATTCCATAAAATATTCAATGGTCCTGCGGGCAATGGCATACTCACTGTCGACTCCATAATGGCTCAATTGGTTCAGGTAGGCATCCGCTTCATAAGGAATGCGCTCCCGGTCGCCATCCACATAAACACCGGCAAATGTGGTGGCCTTAATGGAGTATTTGCACAGGTCCCATACCTGGTTCAGGATATCATCTGAGCTTGAAAATGCACTGGTTTGGGAATCAAAATAATTGAAATAAGCCACCTGCTTCACATCAGCATTTTCCAAGTCGTCTGCACCTTCAATCTCGGCATACCGGAATGGCATAACCACCGGAAAGGAATCGGGAAGGGCCACGGCCTTTTCATTGGTGTTACGTTGGTCGGGAGGCAGGTCGATTTGGTAATGCCTTTTCCCGGGAACAACCTCCAGTTCCACCTCCTGAAACCGGATTGTACCCCCCGGGCTGGGGTCAATCTTACCATTGTCCAGCTTTTCACCCAGTCTGATGGTCAGTGTCTTTTCCACTTCAGGGGTATAATTCAGCTCAAGTGTTCCAAAGGCAGCCTTCCCGAAATCGACAAACCAGGTTCCGGAAAGTTTCTTCGTGAATTCAACCGGAGCAATCTTTTCTATCTGAAAGAAATTGGGTGTAGTCATATTCCCCTCAAAGC
>CAYTDH010000416.1:0-4292 GCA_964436325.1 uncultured Tangfeifania sp. | reverse complement strand
ATGTTCTTCAACTGGCGCACATTTCCGGGCCAGCGGTAATTAACAAGCAAAATCCGGGCCTCTTCATCGAGTCGAACAGGAGGCATCCGGTATTTTTCGGCAAAATCGCGGGCAAACTTCCGGAACAAAAGGAAAATATCGTCGGGACGCTGCCGGAGGGGCTGAATATTGATTGGAACCGTGTTCAAGCGATAATACAGATCCTCCCTGAACTTTCCCTCCTCAATGGCAATGGGGATGTCCACATTGGTGGCAGCGATAACCCGCACATCGGATTTTACCATTTTCGATGACCCCACCTTTATAAATTCGCCCGTTTCGAGCACCCTGAGCAACCTGACCTGCGTGGACAGAGGAAGTTCACCGATTTCATCGAGAAAGATGGTTCCCCCGTCGGCTTCCTGAAAATACCCCTTTCTGTCGGAAAGGGCCCCGGTAAAAGCACCTTTCTCATGACCAAACAATTCCGAATCGATGGTTCCCTCAGGAATGGCCCCGCAGTTAACAGCGATATATTTCCCGTGTTTACGACTCGAAAACTGATGAATAATCTGAGGGAACATCTCTTTTCCTGTTCCGCTCTCTCCCGAAATCAAAACCGAAAGATCGGTAGGGGCTACCTGGACAGCGACTTCAATCGCCCTGTTTAAATCGGGCGAATTCCCAATAATTTCAAACCTTTGTTTTATTCCCTGAATATCCATAGTATCTATATCCTTTTCGCGGCTCTTTCCGGCCACAAATTTACAACTTTTCAGCGGGATTGGCTCCCTGTATGCCTGAATTAACCTTTTTTAGGGTTGTATAGTACCCCCGGAGGCCTCCCGTTCTAAACTTTTAAACAATTTTTAAGACAAGCCTGACGGATTAAAGCTATATTTGCAAGTGAATAATAACAACCAAAAGATGAAGTTTATTGCCATAATCCCTGCCCGTTATCATTCCACACGGTTTCCGGGAAAACCGCTGGCACTGCTTAACGACAAGCCAATTATTCAGTGGGTATATGAAAATGCCACCCAGGCCCTGGATGAAGTCTGGGTTGCCACCGATGATCAACGGATTTTTGAAACCGTAGAGGGGTTTGGCGGCAAAGCCGTGGAAACAATAGAAACACATCGCAGCGGAACCGACCGCTGTGCAGAAGCAGCCCGAACCCTTGCAGAAAAAATCGATTTCGACGGAATCATTAACATTCAGGGAGATGAACCTTTCATCCGCCCGGACCAGATTCATCAGTTGATGGCCTGTTTTGGGGAAGAAACCCGAATCGCAACACTCATAAAAAAAGTGGAAACCAGCGATGAACTTTTCAATGCCAACCGTCCGAAGGTTGTTATCGACAAAAAACAAAATGCCCTCTATTTTAGTCGCTCTCCTATACCCTTTGTCAGGGGCGAAAAAGAAAATAACTGGTTAATCGCTGCTCCTTTCTGGGCCCATATCGGAATGTATGCTTATACCAAAAAAACCCTGCAGGAAATTACCCGCTTGTCACCCGGGGTCCTCGAACGGGTGGAAGCACTGGAACAATTGCGCTGGCTCGAAAACGGATACCAAATAAAAACCGCCGTAACCGAACACCAAAGCATTGGCATCGATACACCCGATGACCTGGCAGATGCCCGGGACCTGCTCAATAAATAAAAAAGGCATACTATTTGCAGGTTTCATATAAATTGTAAAATGAAACGCCATGAAACAATTTATACTTATTCTCTTTATTTTGCTCCTGCACCTGTTTGTTTCCTCAAATCCACCGGCACAAACAAACCCGCAGGAGGATACCCTTCTCCGAACCGAACAAATAGCCCCTTACGACCTTAAAGTATATCCCAATCCCACGAAAACAGGTCAGGTTCACATTGAAATGACTCATGAAACCATAAAAGAGGTGGGCCTTGTTAACATCGCCGGAAAAA
Organism: uncultured Tangfeifania sp.; assembly: GCA_964436325.1. Classification (GTDB taxonomy): domain Bacteria; phylum Bacteroidota; class Bacteroidia; order Bacteroidales; family Prolixibacteraceae; genus Tangfeifania. The sequence continues at coordinate 2,370 of CAYTDH010000416.1, read as the reverse complement.
AAATACTGCAGCGAAAACCGGGTTGGGGAATAAGCAAATACCAGCTTAATCTTGACGGGATACCTAACGGGATTTACTTTTTACGGGTAAAAACAACCGATAATCAGATTGTTGTGAAAAAGCTGGTCGTTTCATCCCACTAAAAATAACCCACAAATAAGGTTCAAACCCCTGATTTTTTATATTTTCCCCGCTTCAAACCATAATTGAAGCAGGAAAATGTTAAAGAATTTCTTATTTGGAATAGCCCTTCTGTATGCATTGGAAGGAGCAGCCCAGCAAAAAATTGAAGATGCACGCCAGGAAGCCATCGGTGAAACGGTTACGGTAAGCGGAATTGTCACCAACGGGGAATCGTTGGGAATCATCCGCTATTTTCAGGACCAAACGGGAGGGCTTGCCGCCTATGGAGAACAAACCAACGGAATAAAAAGGGGAGACTCCATCACCATAACAGGCACACTGAAGGATTATAACAACCTGCTTGAGGTGGACCCGATCCTCGATGTGACCGTCCACTCCTCCGGGAATTCCCTGCCCTCACCCCTGCTGCTTACTCCCGGGGAACTCGGAGAAGCTTATGAAAGCCAAATGGTGCGCATCAACAATGCTGAATTCACAGAGGCATCAGGCACTTTTGGGAGTAATGCCAATTATGAGTTCATATCTGGCGGCCAGAAAGGTGTCCTGAGAATAAACGCCAACTCCCCGCTTGTCGGGGAAGTAATCCCGTCCGGCACCTTCCATCTTGTGGCCATTTGTTCCCAATTTTCCTACGAATCCAATGATACCCAAACAGGATACCAGTTACTCCCGCGCAACATTAGCGACTTTATTCCGGCAGGGGCAGTCCGGTTCGCATCTCCGGTGACAGTTTCCAGCATTACCAGCCAAAGTTTTACGCTGAACTGGCAGACAGATACCACAGCAACAACAGAAGTTCATTATGGTACCACTCCTGATAAAACAGACTGGACGGGGAAAGTTACCGGTTCGTCCACTTCTTCCGGTGATGTCCATATCCACGAAGCAACCATTTCGGGGCTTAATCCGGCTTCCATCATTTATGCAGAAGCATTTTCTGTGACAGGCACCGACACCGCATTTTCATCGGTAATGGCCTATGGAACCCGGTCCCTCTCCACCGGAACCATGAAGGTGTATTTCAATACCGCTGTGGATCACTCCTTTGCCACCGGCATCCAGGCCCAAAATATCGGAGATGCCATGGAAGACACTTTGATTGCCTATATCGGAAGGGCGGAAGAGACCATCGACATCAGCGTATACAATATCAACAATTCCGGATTGAGTAACATCAGTGAGGCACTGAATGATGCCAAAGACAGAGGAGTAACCATCCGGTTTATAACCTGCGGCAGCACCAACCATTTTGGTACACGCCCACTCCACACTGAAATTCCGGTGCTGGAGCGTCCTGATGTCGAAAACGGCGGGATTATGCACAATAAATTTGCTGTTTTCGATGCCCACTCATCCGACCCGGAAAAACCGTGGGTTTGGACCGGTTCAACCAACCTGACAGCAGACCAGGTTAATGTGGATGCCAACAACAGCATATTCATCCAGGACCAGACACTGGCCAAAGCTTACCAAATCGAATTCGAGGAGATGTGGGGATCGTCTGGTGACCAGCCCAGCCCTTCCAATGCCAAATTCGGGCCCGACAAAAAAGACAATACACCCCATGAATTTATTATCGGTGAAAAACGGGTGGAAAGTTATTTCAGCCCTTCAGACGGCACCAATCAAAAATTGATTCAGGCAATGAATACGGCAGACAGCGATTTAAATGTAGAAACCATGCTGATTACCCGATACGATCTGGCCAATGCCATAACCGATGCCTGGGACCGGGGTACGGCTGTCCAGGTTTTAACCGATTTTGCCCAGAATGACTACGCCAATATCAATTCCTTTTTGAGCAACCACCTGCCTGCCCGAAAATTTATTATTGAGCAAAATGAAGAAAAACAGCACCATAAACTGGCCATCATCGATGCGCTCGATGCTTCCTCCGACCCCCAGGTGATTACCGGAAGCCATAACTGGAGCAATTCCGCCAACGATAAAAACGATGAAAATACCCTAATCATTCACAGTCACCAGGTGGCAAACATCTATTTCCAACAGTTTGCGGCCCGTTTCAAAGCCAACGGGGGCGACCTTTATACCCCGGCGTTTTCATTCAATCAGCCGGAAATAAGTATTTACCCCAATCCTGTGAAACACCATCTGGTTATTCAATCACCCCGGAAGATCAAATCCTTACAGCTTTTTTCGCTTTCCGGAAAGAAAATGATGGACACTTTTCTATTCAATGCTTCAGAAACAGCAATGAACATGAAA
>CAYTDH010000415.1:0-4304 GCA_964436325.1 uncultured Tangfeifania sp. | reverse complement strand
CAGGCGCAGGAATCATTGCCCGCTTTCCCGGTGAATGCCGAGGGCCGGTTAATGGAATGGCGTGTAGATTTTGAGGAGGGAGACCCCGGACACAGGCATCTTTCGCATTTATTGGGGGTCCATCCCTTCGGGCTGATTACTCCTGAAAATCCGGAACTTTTTGAGGCAGCACGGAAAAGTTTGGACTGGAGAAAAGAAAACGGCCAGGGAGCAGGCGGAGGATGGGCTGCAGCACATTCCGCTGTTATGTATGCCTGGTTCATGGATGGTGAAAAAGCATATGAAGATATCCGGACCCTTCTTAACTCTTTTGAAGGGACGCTGCTCAATGCCCAAAGAATTTTTCAGATAGATGCCAATTTCGGCGCCACATCGGCTGTGGCCGAAATGCTGGTTCAAAGCCACCAGAAAGATGATGACGGGAATTTCATCATTCACCTGCTTCCCGCCATACCTGAAGAATGGACTACAGGCACTGTGACTGGCCTGCGCACAAGGGGAGGATTTGAGGTGAACATGAGCTGGGAAGAGGGAGCGTTATCTTATGCTTCTGTGTCCTCAGCTTCTGGTGGAGTGTGTAAAGTCCGTTACGGGGATGAAACAATGGCATTGAACCTGGAACCGGGAGAAAAGCAGGTAATCAATGAGTTTTAACTGAATAACCAAAGAACGTTATGGAAAAGCTGAAAATCATTATTTTCGTTGCCTTTTCGCTGCTTTTTTCTTTCACCATTTACGGTAATCCAAAGCAGCAAGAAAAGGCCAAACCCAATATCCTGCTCATTGTCTGCGATGACCTGGGCAGGGGAGACCTGGGGTGCTACGGGAATGAGGTCATTCAGACCCCTCATCTTGATAAAATGGCCTCCAATGGCATCCTTTTTACCGATTGTTATTCTTCATCACCCGTATGTTCCCCTTCCCGTGCAGGTCTTTTAACCGGTCGCATTCCCAATCGCACCGGGATTTATGACTGGATTGCCGGGGCAATGTATTTGAAGGGGGAGGAGGTGACCATCGCTGAACAGTTGAAAAAGGCCGGTTACCAGACCGGAATGTTTGGGAAATGGCATTTGAATTCAAAATTCAATTCTTCACAGCAGCCTGACCCTGGAGACCAGGGGTTTGATTATTGGTTTGCAACCTCCAACAATGCTTCACCAAGTCATAAGAACCCGCGGAATTTCGTTGGTAATGGAGAAAGAACCGGTGAGATGGAGGGATTTTCAGCCTATATTGTGGCGGATGAATTTACGAAATGGTTGGAAAACAGGGAAAACAGTTCCCCGTTTTTTGCTTATGTTGCTTTTCATGAGCCCCATGAGCCTATTGATTCTGAGGAAGAGCTGGTAAAGAAATACGAGGATAAATCAAAGATTCACGGACAGGATCTCTATTTTGCCAATGTTTCCCAAATTGACAAGGCGGTTGGGAATATTACAGGATTTCTTAAGGAAAAAGGGCTGGAGGAAAACACATTGATTTTTTTTACATCAGACAACGGCCCGGAAACCTGGATGCGCTATCCCGGTGCCTGGAGATCCCACGGAACTCCGGGAAAAATCGACGGAATGCCCCTCAGGGGAATGAAACTGCACATGACCGAAGGCGGAATTCGCGTACCGGGAATATTATACTGGCCTGCCCGGATTAAGGAATCACGGGTGGAAAACACACCCGTTTGCGGAATTGATTTTCTTCCTACATTTTCCGCTCTTGCAGGAGTTCCCCTGCCCGCCAACAGGAAAATCGACGGAACAAGCTTTCTTCCCCTAATCTATGAGCAGGATATCGTTCGTGAACAACCGTTGTTCTGGTTTTATTACAATGCTTTCAGCTATTCGACCCTGGCGATGCGAAAAGGTGATTTTATGATGCTGGCCCGCAGGACCGGAGACCATTTTTACCCTGGCACCGGCTTTACCCCTGAGAGAATGCCCGCTGTTAAAGAAGCAAAACCCCGCGCCTGGGAGTTGTATCATTTGGGAAAGGACCCGGGTCAGACTAAGTTTGTCCAGGATCTTTATCCCGAAGTGTTTGACCAAATGAAATCAGAATTGGATAAACTGTATGATGATGTTCAGAATGACGCACCCGTATGGTCCGGTGATGATAAGTAGTAACATGCTAAAGGTTTAATGAACTGTTTAACTAAATAATCATGAATACAACTATTTTTTGTTTTTTAAAGAGAAAGATTTTTTTCGTTTTTTGGATGATGATTTCCGGATACATCCTTTTTACTGTTGGCTGTACTCCTGAAAAAGAAACCAATGAATTATTGGGAAACTACAATGTAACCTGGACCACCCCCAGTAAAAACGCATCAGAATCGATGCCTTTGGTTGGTGGCGATATCGGCTGCAACGTGTGGGTGGAAAATGGCGATGTACTTTTATATGTGCAACGCAGCGGCAGTTTAGACGAAAACGGAGAGTACCTGAAAATGGGCCGGTTCCGCATTCAGCTTTCCCCTGATCCTTTCACTGATGACCATTCATTTAAGCAGGAACTGAACCTGGAAGATGGCTACATTGAAATTGAATCGAAGCGCGATGAAAAGGAAAGTGCCAGAATTAAACTTTGGGTTGATGTATTTTGCCCTGTTGTTCATGTGGATGTGGAATCGGCAGAGAAGACAGAAGTAAATGTTGCTTACGAAAGCTGGCGGGCAGAAGATAAAGAACTGGCCTTTGGGAAAGAACGGTTTGGGGCCTTTGGCCTGGAAGGGTATCCCGGCAAGGTGATTCGTTCGAAAGACAATATTTCGCACACGGAAAACGGGGTTTCATTTTATCACCGAAATCCGGAGGAAACCCTGGTTCCGGAGGTGTATATCCAATTGCAGGAGCTTGAAGATTATGCTGATGAAATAAATAATGACCTGGAAAACCGGACTTTTGGCGGATTGTTGACTGGCGAGGGATTGGTTCCGGCAGGAACGGATGAAGGAATTTATCAGGATACACCCTATAAGGCATGGAATTTAAAAAGTGAATCGGCCCGAAAGAAACATCATATCCGTATTGCCACCCACATCGAACAGGCAGGGCAAATTGAAGACTGGAAAGATGAACTTTCAAAAACGGTTGAACAGTCAGAAACCGCCCCGGAAGAGGCATTTGAGAAAACGGCTTCGTGGTGGAACGATTTCTGGAAACGGAGTTATATTTTTATTCAACCTGAAAATCCTGAGCCTGAGAATCCGGTCTGGCAAATGGGAAGGAATTATCAGCTATTCCGTTATCAGCTTGGCGGCAATGTTTTTGGCGAGTATCCCTCCAAATTCAATGGGGGCAACTTAATCTACGATCCGGGTTTGGTGGATGAGAACAAAGCACACGCTCCTGACTGGCGACAGTGGGGAGGAGCGGTCTTTACAGCCCAAAACCAACGGCTTTTGCATTGGCCGATGTTAAAGGCCGGTGATTTTGATGCCATCTTGCCCCAGTTTGAATTGTACCGGAAAGGATTGCCCGGTGCAAGGGCCAGGGTAAAAAAGCATTTTGGGCATGACGGTGCGGTTTACTGCGAATACACAAGTGTTCCCGGTGTTGCCTTTGGCGATGGCTGGGGGTGGCAAAATGACCAAAACTACCGCATCCGTGGAGAAGAAATTCCTTTTGGTGACCCACGTGCAAATGCAGCCACACGTTTCAACGATATTGTAGAAGAAGGGGTAATGGCAAATGGCGCTATTGCATACCACTGGGAATCGCAAATTGAGCACGCCTATATGATTCTGGAGTACCACCGCTTTACAGGTGCCGACATTTCAAAATACATGAATTTTATCGAGCAGTCGCTGATCTTTTTTGACGAGCATTACCGTGCACGACAGAAAATGCGCAACGGAAAGGAGCTGGATGAAAACGGGAAACTGGTCATTTATCCTTCCACTTCCTGTGAATCCTACCGCGGCGCTACCAATCCGGCTGATGTGCTTTCCGGACTCAAGGCCTGTTTGAACAGCATGCTTGAACTGGAGGAAAAATACCTCTCAGCAGAAAGAAAAACCTACTACCGGGAATTTTTAGACCATGTTCCTGATTTTGACTATGAGGAGATTGACGGGCTGAAAGTGATCAAGCCGGCACAAAGCTGGATCAGGGAATCGAACCAGGAATTGCCCCAGTTTTATCCGCTTTTCCCATTTAACCGGTTCCAGCTGGGCGATGAAGAGATACCGTTTTTTAAGAATGCCTATGAAAAAGCACCTGCATTCCGGAAGGGGAAAGTTCAGAGCTGGCATCAGGACGGAATTCAGTTTGCACGGATGGGAATGACTCAGGAAGCCGCGGATT
>CAYTDH010000414.1:0-4308 GCA_964436325.1 uncultured Tangfeifania sp. | reverse complement strand
GTCATAATATGAAAATTAAATGATTAAGTGCCTCAAAGATACTGGTTTTCGGTGGATTAAAAACCACCGAACGCCAGTGAGGTTAAGTTCAACAAGCATTATATTGCATTGCCGGTTTTGTAGTATGCTGTGGTTTTATTATCTTGGCATAAAAAGTGCTGGGGGATTGGTTCGCGGGGCGCACAGGGCAACGCAATATACTGCCGAACCGTTAGCAATAATACAAAAAACACATCCATGAAAATTGAACCATAGATTTTATAATAAGAATAAAAAAGAGCAAAATAGTATCTTAATTGTGATAGCGATTTGTTCTCTTATAATTATATTACTGTCAGCTATTATATCAATCTATTCAGGAATATATCTGATTGGAATTTTGACATTTGCAATAACCCTATCTATAATTGCACCATTCTTTGATATGCCTTCCTTAAAAAAAAGTGGAAGAATGATTTATTATTCACCTTTATTTATAGCCGAAAAACCTAATAACGGACTAATCAAAATTCACGGTGGAACTTTATTTGATTACTATTTCGTAATTGACAAAAATATGAATGAAAAACAAAGAACCGATTTTATAATCCAACAGTATTTGGATGGACTATTGCACCTTATCAAAAAGTATGAGAATGATAAGAAAATGAAAATTCGAGGGACAAGCTATATCATAAATAAAAGAACAGCAGAAAAAATTGGGTTTGAAATTGTGGAAACTGACATCTTGCAAAAAATAATCTTAATTTACAACTACTTCAATATTTTGATTTCAAATTCAATCGCTAAAAATAAATTATCATTTCCGAAATTAAACAAAACCAAAACGTTTGATACTGATGTGAGTCAATTACTTAAACGAAAAGAATATATTGAGAAATTAAATAAATCGTTAAAAAGTACTATTGCTACATTTTAGTGCATTTGGCGGATAGTGTTAATTTCAAGGGCGTTACATCTAATAAACTTTGTAGCGCTTTGATAGGTTTGTGCTTCGAATCGCCAAACGACACCATACACGTAACCGTTGTTGCCCCATTTGAGAAAACCGCTATATACAAGGAAATTTTGTCAGAAAATGATTAAATTTGTAATGATTAATTGAATTAGAAAGAATATGTTCAATACGATAGATATAGACCGTAACAATCTGACTATTATGGGTGTGAGATTTTCCAATTTAAAAACTTTGGAAAGTACCGCAAATGCAATCGGAAGTAATATGTTTGAAGGGTTTAAACCAACTCCCAAAAGTGTTGAGATAATTAGAGATTATGTGATTGGGAAAATCACATTGTCAGAGTTGATAAAAATCGCTAAGGACAAATCCTATGCCTGATTCATACAAATACGTTGACCACGATTATATCTATACTGACCCAAAAACTGGAATTCTAAGAAATTTGGCAGACATAACAGACCCAGATGATTTACTCTTTTTTGAAAGTGGAGCTGTTGCAAAGCGCATTCAAGAACTTTACGAAAAACCCATCAAGATAAAAGGAATAGATAGTCTTTTGAGTATTCATAGACACTTGTTTCAAGATGTTTATTCTTGGGCTGGGAAAAGACGAAAAGTTGAGATAAGTAAAGCAGGCAAACAATTTTTTCCAACAACGCATTTTGACAATGCCTTTCGTTTCATTGACACATTGATTTCGAATTATAGAAGCATATCAAAAGGTGAAAACCTTCAGATAGCAGCGAAATTAGCTGAAATTTTGGATAATGTAAATTACCTGCATCCATTCAGAGAAGGAAACGGGCGAGCACAAAGAGAATTTTTAAAATTATTAGCATCGGAAAAAGGATTAACATTAAATCTAAACCCACCTGACAATAAAAATGTTTACGACCAATATATGCAAGGGACAATAAATAGTGATGTAAAAACCCTGACAAAATTGATTTTAGACCTAATTAAGACTTAAAGAAAATTAAAAAAAACGGGGCACAACACACAATTTAAAAAAGTTGGGGTTCAGTGGTTTGCGAGGTTTTGGTTCTCGCTTCAGCTTTTTCATCGGTTAATAGGAACGCGCTCCGAAAACACAACCGTTTCATATTGTCAACCGTTATAGCCAATGCTAAAAATTAAAATTTGTTTGTTAACTTAGCCTCAATGGATATTCAAAATAAAACCAAGGAAGAAATCATAAAAGAGCTGCAAGAATTACGGGAAGAGTATCATTCCTTGAAGTTTTTGTATGAAGAGGATATTAATAAAAGAAATCAATGGGAAGAAGCTTTAAGACAAAGTGAAAGCAAATACCGTTTATTGGCAGAAAACAGTTCGAATGTAATCTGGACCTTGGATAACGAATATTGTTTTACCTATATCAGTCCATCCATATACCAGTTAAGGGGGTTAACATCCGAGGAGGCCGTTCGCGAGTCGATTCAGGATACAATGCCTCCCCAATCTCAGGAAGTTGTTTATAAAGCAATAGCAAAGGGAAAGGAAAATGAGAAGGCAAAGAATTATGTCCCCGTTAAAGTTGAAATTGAACAATACCATAAAGATGGTCATCTCATTTGGGTAGAAATAACCATTCGGGCCATGCTCGACGACCATGGAAACAAAATTGGTTATGTGGGTATATCTCGAGATATTACAGCAAGCAAACAGGCGGAACAAGCACTGAATGAGAGCCTGAATCTCTTTAATGGATTGATAAAAAAGATTCCCGTAGGCATTTATATTGTTTGTATCAGAGCAGATATGCAAATGAAGTTTGAGTATGTTAGTGATAAGTGGTGTGAGATTCATCAGATAAATCGAGAAGATGCCTTGGCTGATATTTCCAATGTACATAAGATGATTCATAGAGATGATATCGAAAACTTTTTAAAACTAAATGAGGAAGCAGCCCGCGATAAGAAAAACTTTCTATGGGAAGGGCGCTTTGTAATCGAGGGAGAAATAAGCTGGTTCCGTATTGAGTCAGTTCCAATTAATTATGAAAATGAAGACATCAGATGGTATGGAGTTGTTCAGGATATTACCGGACGGAAACGGTCGGAATTAGCAATGCGACAAAGTGAGCAGAATTTCCGGACACTTGCGAATATGGCTAAAATAATGATTAGTATTGTTTCTGATATAAACAGAGAAGAATACCTCTATGTAAATGACGAATGGGCAAGCGCACTTGAATATACTAAAGAAGAAGCGAAAAAATTAAAACCCATTGATGTGCTGACTCCGGAATCTCATAGGCAAGTTATGGAATTTGCAACTAAAAGAATACAGGGCATTGATGTACCTTCGAGTTATGAGATAACTGTAGTTACAAAAAATGGAAAACTTAAATATTTAGATTCATCTTCAATTATAATAAACTTTGATAACCAGAAGGCTTACTTGACCACCAGTCTTGATATTACAGAACATAAACTTCTATTAAAATCATTGAGCGAAAGTGAATCAACAATGCGCGAACTTAATGCACAGAAAGATAAATTTTTCTCCATTATAGCTCACGACCTTAAAAGTCCTTTCAATGCTATTTTAGGATTAAGTGAATTACTGCTGGAGCAAATAAATGCAAAAAATTACATAGGAATTGATAATTACGCTAAAATTATTGGTCAATCCTCACAAAGAGCATATGATTTATTGATTAATCTACTGGAATGGTCACGTGCTCAAAGTGGCAGGTGGGAATTCACTCCGGAAAACTTTGATATGGGGGCTTTGATTAAAGAAAACATAGGGCTTCTCGAAAGTAATGCAGAACAAAAAGCCATCACCATAAATAAAGATTTAGCGAGTAAAATTACAGCTTTTGCTGATAAACAGATGATTAATACAGTACTTAGAAATCTAATCTCGAATGCCATAAAATTCACACAAAAAGGCGGAGAAATTAAAGTTTTAGCTGAGAATAGAGCTAAAGAAATTCTTATCTCAGTAATTGACAATGGAATAGGTATTGAGCCCGAAAGAATTGATAATCTCTTTCGCATCGATAAAAGTAATTCAACACCTGGTACAAGTAACGAGCAAGGTACTGGTCTTGGTCTGATTATAAGTAAAGAATTTGTGGAAAAGCACGGCGGGAAAATTTGGGCAGAAAGTAAGCAAGTAAAAGGTACTGTGTTTTATTTTACACTGCCTAATGAAGTTAATTAAAAAATGGAATTGTTTAATATAAGCAGTTGGATAAAGGTATATCTATTAAAATCCCATTTGTGGGGATAACTAATATCTTGAAAATAAAGCACATGGCTATAACATTTTAGGAATTAAAGCACAGTTGAGCCCCGAAAAAAGGCAGTAGGTATGAATACTTACTGCCTTTTTTA
>CAYTDH010000413.1:0-4324 GCA_964436325.1 uncultured Tangfeifania sp. | reverse complement strand
TACTAAATTAATTATCAATCACTTATTAAAATCTGTCATTGGCAGTGGTTACCCATTCAAAGACTTCAAATTCTAATACTTTCTATTCATCATGTTTCGAAAATTGGGTTATTGAGTTTTGGTGCTTACTGGGAATTTTTTTTTGCTTAAGATTACTGAATGAGTTGCGGCTTACCCGGCACTAAAATTCTATCCCTTTTCTTGCCTCAATTCCTTTGGTGTAGTAATGTTTCACTTCTTTCATTTCGGTAACCAGGTCAGCCATTTCTATCAATTCCGGAGGAGCATAGCGGCCAGTAGCCACCACTTCAGTTTCCGGTTTTTTGTTTTTCAGGCCATCCAAAAATTCGTCGATAGGAAAAAGCTGGTAGTAAAGCGCGATGGTGGCTTCATCCAGGATCACTACGTCATAGTCTCCTGATTTTAAAATTCCCATTACTTCGGCAAGTCCGTTTCGCGCAGCCTGAATATCAGCATTAGTGGGCTTTTCCACAATAAAACAGCCCAGCCCGTATTGTTTAATCGTAATAGCAGGGACAAACTTTCTTACTGCTTCAATTTCAGAATAGATTTTTCCTTTTACAAACTGCGCGAAAAATACCTTTTTACCGGCGCCCACTACTCGCAAAGCCAGGCCCAGGGCTGCTGTGGTTTTTCCTTTTCCGTTACCGGTGTAAACGTGAATGTATCCTTTGGAAGTCATGGCTTCAGGTTCTACAGGTTTTACAGGCACTTGAAATTTTCAGCGTAAAAATTGAGGGATAATTTTCCAGGAATGGTTTGAGTTGCTTGTTCAGCAGCTCCATCACATCCTCGTAACTGCCGGTAAGAAGGCTGCTCATCGTTCCGCTTTCAAGCATGATTTTTTTGTTTTCAGCCAGTTTTTCGATGAAACGTTCAACAGGCTTTTCATAATCTTTCATTAACGGATAGTAACCGATTTCGACTGTTATTTCCATGGCTTTTATTTTTGTTTTTGTACTGATGCCGCAATAAATGCAGGCTCGGCGGCTGATTGTTTTTCAGTTTCGTCCAGGATTTCAAAATCAGGTGAAAAATACACACCTGCCGAAATGCGTGGTTTTCCGAAACGGGTGAGCATTTCTTTTATTCCTTCCTGCAAATTTACAAAACAATCTTTTCTTCAGGAGTGATTTTTATTTGAAATTAATCTAAATAAACAATTGGATAATGAGAATATGTTTATTATATTTACGTGTAACTTACAGGGAGGAACGTAAAATGAAAGGGAAAATGCATTTGTACGATGATTCCCATTGGCAGGAAGCCTCGGAATATGGAAGCTTTGCAGAAAAAAAACTTTGCGTGATGAAGAGGGCAAAAAAAACGATTTTGGTCAGGTTAACTGAAAATTTGCACATGGCAGAGCACCCCCATGTGACTATCGAGCAGCATTTTATTCTGGACGGAGAATAAAAAAGTGAAGGTAATGTTGACCACAAGGGAGCCTGCCAGGTTTTCAGCGCACATGAAAACCACGGGCCTCTCGAATCGATAAAAGGGGCTTTGGCACTGGAAGTTTGGGATCCGTATCAATCAAAAAAATAAAAAAACGAAGGAGGTATCTTATGGCACTAATGATTACTGATGATTGTATTTCCTGCGGGGCATGTATAAGTGAATGTCCGAATAAGGCTATTTCCGAAGGCGATTTGATTTATGAGATTAATCCGGAAAGGTGCACCGAGTGTGTTGGTTTTTTTGATGAACCGCAATGTGTTGAGGTTTGTCCGGTAGATGCCATTATTCCCGATCCTGAGCACACTGAGAGTCACGATGCCCTGCTCGCAAAAAAGAAGCAACTCCACGGGGAATAATGTGATTGAAGTAATTTGTTACGATTCTGTTCCTGTAGTCCAGAATCATTAAAAATGAAGATATGGATGAATTGGCTTTGGATGCCATTCAGGAGAATGTATCCGGAATTCTGCAGGCATTGCCGCGTGAGGTGTTGCTGGTTGCTGCGGCAAAAACAAGATTGCCGGAAGAAGTAAAAGCAGCTATTCATGCAGGCATTCAAATTATTGGTTACAATTATGTACAGGAAGCCGAACTCCTGAGGCAAAACATCGATGAACCGGTAAAATGGCACATGATTGGGCACTTGCAGCGCAACAAGGTAAGAAAGGCTGTACGGCTTTTCGATATGATTGAAACCATTGATTCAGTCAGGCTTGCCAAAGAAGTGAATAAGCAATGTGCTAAATTGGATAAAACTATGCCTGTGCTCATTGAAATCAACAGCGGGAAGGAATCGAACAAAACCGGTGTATTGCCTGAAAATGTCATGGCTCTTATTCAACAAATTAATAATTTGAGTAATCTGCAAATATTGGGCTTGATGACCATGGGGCCACGTTTTGGAAACCCGGAAGATGCCAGACCCTATTTTAAAATCACAAAGGCCCTGTTCGAACAAATCAAAAAGCCTGAAATAGCCCGTGTTGAAATGCGTTACCTGTCGATGGGCATGAGTAACAGTTACCAAATTGCAATAGAAGAGGGTGCAAATATGGTTAGAATAGGAACCCGGTTATTTGGTGAACGAAATTTTTAAACAACAAACGGAAATATCGGGTACTCAAAAGACAGAATACAAGATGGTAGCAGATAAAAAATTGATTGAATCCGTGAACCGGCTAGGAAAGGAAAGAAATGCTGTTATTCTGTATAATTTCACCGGCAGTACTTCGCAAATGTCGCATTATGTGAAAGAATCGGAACAAAAAGAATTCATAGTAGGCACGGAAACGAATTTTGTTTACAGGTTAAAAGCTGATATCCCCGATAAAATGTTTTATCCCGTATACACCTTCTGCGAGGGGATGAATACCATTTCGCTTGAAAAAATAAAACGTTCGCTCGAAATTATGGAATACCAGGTCAGCATAGCGGACCATATCAGAGCAGAGGCAAAAATTGCCCTGGATAAAATGTTGGAGGATTTATGAAAGAAGCAATTTTATATTTTAAAAATAATGATGATGAAAAGATTAAAAACCAATATTCCCTGGCTCGAAGAACTTTTACCCGAAGGAATTTTAATTCCTTCATCTACGTTAATCAGCGGTCCGGGTGGCACCGGAAAACCTCTGGTTGAATTTGCTTTTGTAGATGCCTGGCTAAAAGCCGGAGGTACTTTAATTGGTGTACCTTTGCAATATCCGTCTGGCGAACTGGTGCGTATTGCCATGCAAAAACTATATGGAACAGATTTGACAAACTATACCGGAAAAATCGCTTATATTCAGTTCGAACCTTTTACAAACCGAAGTGTAATTGTCAATGAAAATACGGTCAGGGCTAATGTTATAATTCCTGAAATATGGGACGAAGCTATTGAAAAAGCCGAAAGTTTGGTCGATAAAACCGGTTTGGGAACCATGGTTTTTGGTTCGGCATTAAATCTGCTGCTTTTTTCAAAAACATACGGTGAAGCCATTCTCAATAAACTAAAAAATGCGTTACAAAACGATAAAAGCCGGACTTATGCTTTTGCTGTCAGCACCAGCGCAATGGCTAATGAAATTAAGACACTGGAAGAAGTGGCCGACAACCTGATGTTTACACGAATGGAAAAACCGATGAAACTTTTTTTGAAAATTGAGCGGATGAAAGGTGTTGAATTCTCAAAAGAAGAAAAGGGAGTCCCCATTTCGGAAGAGATGCTTAAAGAAATTAATGAGATTGCCGAGGTTACCCGCAAGACAAGAATTCCGGAGATAAGAAAAATTTAAAATTACAGGAAATGAAACGAGCCATGTTCCGCTGGCGGAACACACAGCAAAATGTTTAACTGGCGAGTTTCATGTTTCACCATTTTAAAAAAACAATTAGAAACACATGAAAATAACAATCCTTTATGACAACACCCTGTTTCAAAGCAATCTGGAAGCCGACTGGGGATTTTCCTGTCTGGTAGAGGTATATGGCCGGACGATTCTTTTCGATACCGGGGCAAACGGTGCCATATTGCTCGAAAATATGGAAAAACTGAATATCCAACCATCTTCCGTTGACGATGTTTTCATCTCTCATGCCCACTTCGATCATATAGGTGGTCTTTCGGCTTTTCTTAACAGGAACTCTAAGGTTACCGTATTTGTACCGGTTTCATTTAGAGGGGTACGCAAAGCCCAAAAGGTTATTCATGTTGATAAACCCATGACGTTGTATGAGAATTTTTATTCAACCGGCGAACTTGAAGGGATAGAACAGTCGATGGCGATAAAAACCGGTAAAGGGCTGGTTCTTATTGTCGGATGTTCGCATCCCGACATGAAAAACATCATGGATACCGCTT
>CAYTDH010000412.1:0-4330 GCA_964436325.1 uncultured Tangfeifania sp. | reverse complement strand
GACTGGCTGAATACCACCGTGGGGATCGATGAAGAGGTGACCAGTGGTTTTCTTCCGGTTGAACTCGACGGCAACCAGGTCAAAATTCTTGGCCGGAGTCTTTCCATTCATGAGACTGGATTACCGGGTTCAGTATTTAGTTATTTTGGTCCTTCCAATCAGGCGCTAACAGAGGAAGGTGCTCCTGTGGTCGCCCGTCCCTTCCGGTTTGTGATCGAAAAGAGCAATGGAGAGGTCATTCGGCTAACACCCCAATCCAGGACCATTGTTGAGCAAACCCCCTCGAAAGTTGTCTGGGAGGTGATGAATACTTCCCGTGAATGCGATCTCCGGGTAACCGGACAGATGGAGTTTGATGGATATGCCGGATTCGCCATGGAGCTGCAAACGAAAGCTCCATTGTCTGTCAGGGATATCCGGCTGGAAGTCCCGGTGGTTAAAGAAAAGGCCCAATACATGATGGGGCTCGGGCATGAAGGGGGAACCCTTACTCCGGGATGGAAATGGAACTGGGATGTCTCCAGGAACCAGGATATGCTTTGGGTGGGGGCAGTCAACGGTGGTATCCGCCTTAAATGGAAGGCTTCCAATTATGTCCGGCCACTCATCAATATCTACTATGGATTTGGGCCACTGAATCTCCCACCTTCATGGGGCAATGAAGGGAAAGGGGGAGTGCAGGTTGATCCGCAGGGGCAGGACATGATGATTACTGCCTTTTCCGGCCAAAGGGAACTTGGGGAAGGTGAAACATTGCATTTCGATTTTGAATTGCTGATTACTCCGTTTAAGTTGATTGATAAGGAGATCAAATACAATGATCGTTATTTTCATGGCGGGGGTACCAATGCAGCTTCCAAAATTGAAAAAGCGAAAGAGGCCGGGGCTAACATCATCAACATTCATCATGCCGAGGATATTTATCCATTTATCAACTATCCTTACCTGGATGATCATGTGGAAGAGCTGACCGACCTTGTTTCCCGGGCACACGATGAGAATTTACGCATGAAGTTTTATTATACCACCCGGGAGCTGACCAAAAATCTTCCTGAATTTTGGGCCTTTTACAGTCTCAATGGCGAAGTGATTTATCCCGGTCCGGGAAATGAAAGCCGCACCGAGGCACTCCATCCCGATGGTCCGCATGAATGGCTGATTCACAATGTGAGGGAGAAATACATTCCGGCATGGTCCAGTTTAATTAAGGAGGGGAAGTTTGAAGGGGAGACCGACCTCTCGGTGATTACCACGCCCGACAGCCGCCTTAACAATTTTTATATTGGAGGTCTTAACTGGATGCTTGAGCATATGAAAATCGATGGCGTTTATATTGATGATTCTGCCCTCGACCGGTTTACGCTGCGCCGGGCCCGGAAATTAATTGATCGGTACCGGCCCGAAGGGAGAATGGACCTGCATAGCTGGAACCATTTTAATGACTGGGCAGGATATGCCAGCTGCCTGAATTTGTATATGGATCTGTTGCCCTATTTCGACCTGGTTTGGATTGGCGAGGGGCGCGATTACAACAGGAAGCCTGACCACTGGCTTGTTGAAGTATCGGGAATACCCTTCGGACTTCCGGGGCAAATGCTTCAGGGAGGAGGGAATCCCTGGAGGGGTATGGTTTATGGGATTACCAACCGCGAAGGGTGGACCAAATGGCCGCCGCGGCATCTCTGGCAATTCTTTGACAAATACCAGTTCAGGGAGAGGGAGCTCATTGGCTACTGGGATGAACGATGCCCCGTAAAAACTGGTAATCCGGAGCTGGTGGCCTCCGTTTTCAGGGGAGAAGACGATATGGTAATCGCCATTGGAAACTGGTCGGATGAGGAACAAACCGGTTCACTGGTTCTGGATTGGCAGATGTTGGGAATGAATCCCGGCCAGGTGAATCTGGCGGCTCCCGCCATCCAAGACTTCCAGGAGTCCATGGAGATGAAAGTGGGAGATTCGTTCACTGTTGAAGGAGGCAAGGGCCGCATTATTCTGGTGACAGGCGAATCTGGCGATTGATGAAAACGGCTCGTGTCCGGGGCACGATAAGGGTGAACCCCATCGGGGAATCACCGCCCGCCCTGCGCTGGTTCCTTATTTAATAGAGATATGGATGGAAAGTCAATTGTCTATTGATAATCTGCTTCTGTCAGGCTGTTCAGGACTGATTCCTGCCATCGGTGAAGTTCTGTCTTCATCTCATCTGCTTTTTCAGGGTGTTCGCCAGCCAGGTTCCGGGTCTCTCCCGGGTCGTTTTGGATATCATACAGTTCAAAGCCTCTTTCACCGGGAGAGGTTCCCTCGAGTACCAGTTTATATTGGTCTTTCATTATCGCCCGTTCACCCGTG
This sequence comes from uncultured Tangfeifania sp., assembly GCA_964436325.1. Taxonomy (GTDB): domain Bacteria; phylum Bacteroidota; class Bacteroidia; order Bacteroidales; family Prolixibacteraceae; genus Tangfeifania. The sequence continues at coordinate 1,978 of CAYTDH010000412.1, read as the reverse complement.
AAATCGTCTTCGGAAATTCCGTCATATACCAGGTTCCGGAAGTTGCGGGTATACCTTCCACCCATCATTTTCACCAATGGGGTTGTTCCCTCCTGGAGTTTGGGTTCAATATAAGGTTCTGCATCATCACCGAATACTTTTCCCGGTTCAAACTTCCAGAAGCACAGGGATTCGGTGCGTTTTTTCTCCGGGTCAGTAAAAAACGGGACCAGGCTGATTCCATCGATGGGCCTTACGGGCAGAGGCTGGCCTGTCAATTCAGCCAAAGTGGGCAGGAAATCGCTGGTTACTGAGACGGCTGAGGTGGATGCCGGTTCGTTCAGGCCTGCCGGCCACTCTAAAACCCCGGGTACACGAATGCCCCCTTCATATAAACTTCCTTTTTGCTCGCGAAGGGTCATTCCTGTGCGGGCCGCACTGGGAGGGGTGCCGTTATCGCCGCAATACCAGACCAGGGTATTTTCTTTCAGGTTATTTTTGCTGAGGTAAGTCCGCAATTGGCCAATGGCCCGGTCCATGGCTGTTATTTCGGCATAGCGTTCCTGCAAAACATCGCCCAGCGGCCGGGTAGTCCGCCGGCCTGTTTCATTGGAGGTAAGGCGCACTTCCTGCTCATTGAGGCTGTCGGGAAGGTTCTCGTAAAGGGCCAGGTCTTCGGGTAATCCACTGTAAGGCTCATGGGGAGACCCAAACCAAACCACTGCCAGAAAGGGCTTGTCCTGGTTCCTGGTTTTTTGAATGAATTCGATGGCGGCGTCAATGATAATTTCGGAACTTTCTCCTTCAAATTTTTGAGGTGCTTCTCCATTTCTGGAGAGGACGGGGTCGAGTTCAAAAAAGTTATCGTGCGAGAGCCATTCATCAAAACCCATGGCTCCCGGATTGGTGGGCGACTCTTTTTTGACCGGTCCCACATGCCATTTTCCGAAATGGGCTGTGGCATATCCGGCTTCTTTCAGGATATGTGCAATGGTGATTTCCTCCGGACGAAGCGACCAGCCGGGGGTAAAGGTCCCATACCGGTTGGGATGCCTGCCGGTTAGAAAACTGCCGCGTGTGGGAGAACAGCTTGGGTGGCCCGAATAAAAACGGTCAAAACGCAATCCATTGGCTGCCATTTCATCCAATACCGGGGTTTTTACAAAGGGGTGGTTATTGTACCCGACTTCATCCCAGCCGTGATCATCCCCCATCAGCAGGACGATGTTGGGAAGATCTGCGGAATTGGGTTGTTGTTCCCTATTTGAAGGGGCACAGGAAAAAAGGGTGGCAAAAATGATGCTTGCACTTAAGGTCAATTGAAATTTTTTTGTTTTCATATGATTAAAATTGTTTGCTTTCAAAGGTATCATATGGAACTCGCTGTTTAATCATCGCCTTTTGTGTGATGATTTTGCATGCTCGTTTCATCTCAGGTTATTGTTTTTCAGGTATGGATTTTTCAGATCATCCCTAAAAATAGGTTTTTTGCCTGAAACCATTGCGGTTTAACGGGGATTTCTTAAAAAAAAATAGTAAAACTTGCCAGAAGACTGGTGTTGAGTCAAATGTTGATTGGAACTGTCATTGGCAGTCCATAGTCATTTCAACAGATTGCTTCGCTCCCTTCGTCCGCTACCAATGACAGATTTTTATAAATCATTCACAGTTAAATCAATAATAAAACCGCATTCTGTGTCATTTCGACGACGCAGGAGGAGAAATCTGTTGAGATTTGGAGAGATTTCTCCTTCCGCCGATCGGCGGATCGAAATGACACCCGAGTGCGAATTTCTGAACTATCTCATTATGAATGCTTTGTGAAAACATGTCATTGGTAGTTCCTACCCAAAATTTTTGGGCATATTGAGAAGATGACAGATATATTATTTCTGCCATTTGTTCCACAGGTACTTCCCTTTATTTTTTTGGTTCAACCTTTAGAAAATATGGAAGAAGACCCCGGAGGGGTCACATATTTGTAGAAAATCGATTCAGA
>CAYTDH010000411.1:0-4359 GCA_964436325.1 uncultured Tangfeifania sp. | reverse complement strand
AACAAAAAAGCTCCTGCGCAGGCAGAAGCTCTGATGTGGTGACTCAGCTGGGTCTCGAACCCAGGACCCCATCCTTAAAAGGGATGTGCTCTACCAACTGAGCTACTGAGTCATCCTTTTTATGTGCCTTTGTTTATCAAAGGCCGCCGTTTATCCCTAAAGGCGGGTGCAAAAGTAATATTAATTTTTTTCCAGACAAACCAGGAGAAAATTTTTTCGAAAAAAAATTGGAAAAACGTTCATCCTATTCATAACAGAAAGGAAACGATGAATGATGAAGATTAATTTTTAAGGCCCCACTCGATGTCCGGAAATACCCCAATGAATACTCCGCTTTATACTCCTTGTTTTTTTGATCGGTGAAGTAATAATGCCCCATCACCAATGCATGCGTTTTTTCAAGGATAATGCCCTTGTTCTCAAATCGCACTTTTTTCCATGGATGCAATGCAAATCCCTTATCTTCCGGATAACGGGAATTTCCACCGACAAAATAGGAAACTGCCCCTTCAAAAGTAAACCTGAATGGAATGGCCTCCACTTTGGTGGGCTTAAATAACACCCTGCCTTCGGAATAACCATACAAATCATTCACCAACAGCTCAGCCAGGTGCTGCACATCCATTTTTTCCAGCCAGGCTGTGCCAATCTGAGTGATGCGAACCCCCCACTCTTTTTGAATTTCAGCAATTTCATTTTTGGAAATTTGTTTCTCAACAGGCAATGGTTCAGTCAGATTCATATCAAAAATTTTTTATAGTTCTCGTTCCATAAACCCTTTAATTTGTTCAACGGTCATTTTTTTGGCCACAATCTCCTTATTCGCATCCAGTAAATAAACCCCTGGAGTTTTCCTGGCATCGTAAAGGATTTTAAACCGGGAAACATGGTGCTCATCCCATACGTTTATCCAGTCGAAGAGTTCGTGTTCAGCCAGAAAATCACCCCACTCTTTCTTATCATCCATGCTGTAAATGGCATAGACCTCAAGCCCTTTATCCTTAAAAGGCCGATAAACTTCGGAATGAAGTTCCGGAACAAATACCCCGCAATGCGAACAATTGGGCTCATAAATCACCAGCAACGTATACTCCGCATCCACTTCATGCAGTTGGAAATACTCCCCGTCAAAGCTTTCCAGGTTCAGGTCCGGTGCAGTCATTCCAATAAGGTTATTTTCGGCAAAAAGGACATTCTCCCTGATTTTCTCAACGGTCTCGTCGGTGGCCCAAAAAGCCTCTCCCGAAAGATAATATTTTCGCGCCAAATCCACAAACAGGGCATCCATTCCCATCACCTTGCTGTTGATGCTGCTGTTTAAAAAATAGGAAGCTACAAACTGAAAAATCCGTTTTTGGGGTTTTACCTCTTCAATAAAATCCATAACAGGTTTCCTGATGGAGTCATACTGCTGGTATAGCACCTTGGTAAACCAGGTTTCCAGTTTGGGCTTAAAAAAAGGGGTATACAAAAAACGTTCATCGGTATAATCAAAGTTATCCCAGAAATGGTTCCGCTGATAATTAAAACGGGCTCTGAGCAAGAGGGAATCATTTTCCTGAACCTCAGGGGGCAGGGTACTCACATCCAGCGACGGCACATAATTGGCTTTCACAAACTTGCCCAAAAACGAACCGGGAAATTCTTCCTCTACTTTATCCCAGTATTGATGCAGCCGGTTGGTTAAACCAGAAAGCTGTTCCTGCAAATCCTCCTTTTCCTGCCCCGAGGTGGCCTTTATTTTTTGTCTGAGGCCAGCTCCTTCTTCACGGATATTTTTTAAAAAAACAATGTACTCAACAAATGCGGCGGTTTCGGCTGAGCCTTCCACTTTCATCTCCTCTGCAAGAAATGTTTTATTGGAAAGGGAGAATTGCTGGTCGCTTCCCATCAGAAAATCAAAATGGTGATCTTTGTCCATATATATTTTATACAACCCCTGGGGCAAAACCGAATCGACCTTAAATACGCCTTCTCCCTCTCCATTCAAACGAATGGTATCTTTTGCATAAATGTTTCCAAGGTAATAATTGGCCAAAAAAACCTCTTTCCCCGCGCCCTCATCCAAATCCACTTCAATGCGCAAAGATTCTCCACTCATGTTCATTGAAATAAAGATAAACAGTAACGCAATTCCAAACTTATTCATGGGCATGTATTTTCTTTTTTAATAAAAAATGTAAACAGTACATCAAAAATAAAGTTTAATCTCAAAAAATACGCCAGCAATCGGCAATTTCAAAATGTTTCTGTAATTTCACCTGCCATATTTTAGAAAAAAATGTTATCGGTAAATATCCCCGTTTACAATATAATAGCCGGTCCTCTCGTGAAGGAACTGGTCCGGCAGGCAAACCTCCTGGACTCTCCGGTGGAGATCAGGGTCTTTGACGACGGGTCGGAGGCATCCATAAAACAAGCAAACCGGAAATTATCGGAGCTGCCAGGGGTCATTTACCGGGAAATGCCCAAAAACCTGGGGCGGGCAGCCATCCGCAATAAAATGGGACTGGAATCCACCTATCCCTGGCTGCTTTTCATCGATGCCGATTCCAGGGTCATCTCCCCAACCTATATCCACGATTACCTCATACAGCTTAATTCAGGCAGGGTCATATGCGGGGGGACCGCCTACCATCCCCTCCCGCCGGAGGAACCCCAGAAAATGCTTCGCTGGGTTTACGGCTCCAGGCGGGAAGCCATTACCGCCGAAAAAAGAACCCGTCAAAAAGGATTCATCATCACCTCCAACAATTTCCTGATCGACAAAACCCTTTTTGAAAAAGTCCATTTCAGGGAAAATTTAGGCCCTTACGGCCACGAAGACACCCTTTTGGGGTACGACCTTTTTAAAGCAGGCATCACCCCCCTCCACATTCAAAACCCGGTGGAGCATACGGGACTCGAAGATGCAGCAACTTTTCTTCGCAAAACCAGGAATGCCCTCGAAAATCTTCGTTTGATTGCCCTGAACATGAGAGAAAATGACGAAACGTTCAACCACCAGGTACAGTTTTTAAAGTTTTATCAAATAATTACCCATTGGATTCCCGGTGTATTTTTGCGGACCCTTTTCAGGCTTTTCAAAAAGAAAATAGAAAAAAATCTGACTGAAAAAAAACCCAGGTTGCTTTGGTTCGACCTTTACAAACTGGGTTTCTTCAGCGAGTTAAATTTTAAGCAAAAGCAGGAAAATGAAAGAAACCCCAAGAGAGCTCCGCAGCCTTAGGGTTTCCTTTCACCGGACCAACCTTTAGTTCAGCTTAATCTGGCCGTAGCGGCTTTTTACCACTACTCTGCCCCCATTACCGGTTCCAATTTTTCCCTGCAGGGTATTGGCATGGTTATCTTTTTCGCTGTTGCCCGAAAAATTACCTTCCGGATAATCAATATCACAAAAGTTGCAACTGGCATCAATGGTATAGCTTGCAGCTCCCAAACCCAGGTGTACCTGCCCATAACTGTTGGTAATATTCACAGAACCAAATGCAGGATCGATTTCCCCAATCCGTATTCCGCCATACTCCGCTTCAGCATCGAAATCTTCAATTAATTCATCCACCTTAATATGGGTATACTTTGTTGTTGCTGAAAGGGATCCGACAACTTCAAAATTAAAGGTATCGTATTTCGACCGGGCCTTCACTGAGCGGGCCTCCCCGAGGTTGATCACCGTGTATTTCGATTCCAAATCAAGCTCACTCACCTGACCAAAATTAACAGTGGAGTATTTCACTTTAACGGTGAGATCATTTGACAAACTCACATCTCCTTTTCCGTAGGCAAGCAAAAGTTCCATGGAACCATTGGCAGGAGTATTTAATTCATTGGCTAAAAAATTTCCGTATTGAACATCAAATTTTCCACTGGCGTTCAGCACATTAACAAATGTATTCCCGTATTTATTCGAAATATCCAGTTTTTTATCGGTGGGAATATTGACCAAATAATCGATACTAAAGTCATTCCGGCTTTTAAAATCGCTGTCGAGGCGGGTTTCTGCCCTAACGGTCCCACCGCTTTCGGAAAACCGAACATTGATTTGCCCCAGCAATTCCCTTGCTTTCGACCTGTTGGGAGCCTCAACGGTAACCACCACATCGATGGTCACGTCGGCACCTCCCTGATTGGTGACTTTCACCTCTCCGAACTTATTTTCAACCTCAAGGGTCTGTACACTGGTTGCCGGCCACGATTCGTTGTATCTTTTGGTTTCCTCCAGGGCCAACGCCGGCCGCCCGAAAGCCATTGCTGCGATGACCAGCAACAATGCCCATACATTCATTTTCTTTTTCATCTCATTACAATTGTTAATTTTTAAAGGTATTCGATGGAACTCGTCATTTATAATGTTTTTCC
>CAYTDH010000410.1:0-4360 GCA_964436325.1 uncultured Tangfeifania sp. | reverse complement strand
AGGCATTACCACCGGTGCGAGAGTCAAGCAGGGAGATATCATCGGGTATGTGGGATCTACAGGTTTGTCCACAGGCCCTCACCTCGATTTCAGGGTGTATGAAAATGGCCACCCCGTAGACCCCCTTAAAGTGGAATCGCCTCCCGTGGAACCCGTAAAAGAAGAAAACCTTCCACGCTACAACATCCTGAAAGATTCGTTGCTCAACGAACTAAAAAGAATAAGATGGAATTCTGAAATGTTTGCTCAAACAGAATAAACACATGAAAGATTTTGCAGTTTACCTTGTTGCCATGCACCAAAATTGAACTCATCCAGTGTCATGTCAATTATGAACTGTCATTTTCTCATTTTGCCAAAAAAAATTTTGGGTGGGGACTGCCAATGACAGATTTTTGTAAATCGCTTATAATGAATTTATTTATGAAATCGCACTCTGGTGTCATTTCGACGACGAAGGAGGAGAAATCTCGTGAAATAGGGAAAGATTTCTCCTCGCAAGCTCGTCGAAATGACAGTTACTGCCATTGTCATTATTCTCATTTTGCAAAAAAAAATTTTGGGTGGGGACTCGGAATGACAATTCCTACATTTGACTCCACACGAATTGATTAATCCGGCAGGAATATAGTCCTTACTCATGGTTTTTTTATCTTTTATAAAATTTTAAAAGCCCTCTTTCAACAAAAAGGATGTCACTGCTGTTTTAATTGAATGTTACCTGATTGGGAGTTTTTCATGTGCTCGCTTTCAGAAAAAAAATAAGAAGTAATTGATTTTGAATTCATAAAAGTTAAATAAAATGAGAATTCTTTTTGTTATTGTTTTTTCAATACTCCTCTCCTCCTGCGTTCGAAATAAAACCGAACAAACAGCGCAAAATGCCCGGCCTTCGGGCAACAATGCCTTTGAAGTCAGCGAAGTTCTTCAGGCAAATAGTTATACTTACCTAAGGGTAAAAGAGAATGATTCCGAACGTTGGGTGGCCGTATCAAAACAGGAAGTTGAGCCTGGTGAAGTTTATTATTATGACGACGCCCTCCAAATGATGAATTTTTCCAGTAAAGAACTCAACCGTTCTTTTGATGAAATCTATTTTGTCAATAAAATCAGTAAAACACCATTCGGGAACAATGACTTGTCGGAACCAAACAATATGATGGGACAAATGCCGTCATCTCACGGCGGAAAGGTGGAGCCTGAGAAAAAGAGTAATATCTCCCTTCCCAAAGCAGACAATGAAATCACTGTAGCCGAAATATTCAGCAACAGACAAGAATTTTCTGGTGAAAAAATCGAAATCAGAGGAGTTGTGGCTAAAGTAAATAAGAACATTATGGGAAAAAATTGGGTGCATCTACAGGATGGAACCAACAGCGATGGTCACTATGACTTAACCATTACCACCCAGGACATGGTTGAAGTGAACGACGAAGTGATCTTTGAAGGAACCATTACGCTGGAAAAAGATTTTGGTTCCGGTTACTTCTATGAGGTGATCATGGAAAATGCCGGTGTGGTGAATAACCAAAAAGTTAATCTTTAATTCAAATAACCAGGGGCTTTACATAAATATTCCCTCTCCAACCCCAATTGGGAAATCGAGCCAGAACCATAAAAACAACAAAAGCACCCACATTACAAAAAGTACAACAGCATATGGAATAAGCAGGGACAGGATTGTTCCAATTCCAACGCTTTTGTCATATTTTCTTACCCAGCCGATAAGCAGTGGAAAATAAACATAAAGCGGACTGATGGCATTGGTGATGGAATCTCCCACCCGGTACATCAACTGGATAAAAGCCGGACTAAAATCCAGTTGAGTCAGCATAGGGATAAATATCGGAGCAAAAATAGCCCATTTTGCAGAACCGCTTCCGATAAAAATATTCAGAAAAGCCACCAGCATCATATACAGTGTAAACATCAAAGGACCGGTTAATCCGGTAGACTGGAGGAATTCAGCCCCGTTGATGGCCAATATAGCATCCAGACGGCTCCAGTTAAACAAATTAATAAACTGGGCTACAACCAGCATTAGCACAATGTACCCCGACAAGTCCTTCATTCCCTGCTCCATAAATTTAAGCATATCATCGGGTTTCTTTATGCTTCCGGTGATTTTGCCATAAACATATCCCGGAATGGCAAAGAAAAAGAAAAGAACCGGAACAAGTCCCCGCAAAAAAGGAGAGGGCACAATTCCTCCTGTTTCCTGATTTCTTAAGGGTGCACCCTGGGGAATAACAAGAATGGCGATAAGAATCACATAAATCAAAGCTGCCAGTCCGGCATACCGCAACCCTTTCTTCTCCGCCGAAGAGAGGGTTGGGCGTTCCTCGTAAGATTGAACAGAGGCATCACCGAGAGCAAATCCCCGGGTTCGGGGAATCGTAAACCGGCTAGCCACAAATGCTCCTCCCACTCCCAAAAATAAAGTAGAAACAATCATAAAATACCAGTTCGCCGTGGCGCTTACTTCCATCGTTGGATCAATCTGCTGAACCACCTCTGTGCTGATGCCCGCAAGCAGTACATCGGTACCGGCAATGAAAAAATTGGCGGTAAACCCGGCTGTTGCACCGGCATAGCCGGCAATGAGTCCGGCAATAGGATGCAACCCCATTTGAGAAAAGATTAAAGCAGCAATAGGCGGCACAATGACCACTCCGGCATCAGAACCAATATTTCCGCAAGCTCCGATGATAAAAATAACCGGAAGAACAATTTTCCGGGGAACGGCAAAAGCCATCGTCCGGAGGATAATGGTCAATAACCCGCTTCGCTCGGCCACGGAAACGCCCATCAGCATGACCAAAACAAGCCCAAATGGAGCAAAATGAGCAAAATTGGTAACCATTTCCTGTAAAAAACGGCGGAGCCCCCAGCCTGAAATCAGATTCTCGGGACGAACCACTTCCCCGGTTCCCGGATCAACAGCGCTGATGCCTAAAAAAGAGGTTATGGCGCTTAAACCAATGATGAAAATAATAACCCAAACAAATAACCAAAAAGGATGAGGTAATTTATTTCCAAGAATTTCGATGTATTTCAATATCCCCGTACTCTTTTGGGCCGGAGAATCTGCAGGAGAATTTTCACTTTGGTGTGCCATAAATTTTGTTTCTTGCCGTACTTTTTGGTTAAAAAAAATCGAGTGGCAAAATCGTAATTTTTTTTGAACCTGAAAAGAATAAACAGAAAATTTTCAAAAGGTAAGGTCAGAAACAAATGATGAACTTTTGTTGCAATTTCGGGTTTAAATGCTAAACAATTTATTCATGGAAGAAAAAAAAACTTTTATGTCATTTTTAATCATCGTCTTCGCTGTTAACCTGTTGGTTAACCTTTATATTTTCACCCGTACACGGGCCATTTTTCCCGCCGGCACTGCCTGGTGGTGGGCAGCCTTTGTGCTTTTCTGGTTCATCGCCTTTTCTTATGCCATCGGAAGAGTAACAGAGCGCACCGGAGCCATGGAACTGGCAGAACCTTTTGTAAAACTGGGATCTTACTGGCTGGGGGCCATGGTGTACCTTACCCTGTTATTCCTTCTTACCGATATTCTCAGGGGGATCAATGCTTTTATTCCCACATTGAATGTATTCCGGTTCAACTGGCTTTCCACCCATGGGAAATGGGCCGTTGTCGCCGTTTATGCAGCTACTGCAGTAATTCTGACAGCGGGTTATTTCAACGCAAAAATACCAAAAGTCAGCCGCCAGACCATCCAGCTAACCAAACCTCTGCCGGAAGGAAATCAAAAGGTCGTTTTAGTCAGCGACATCCACCTGGGCATGATGATTTCCAACGGAAGGCTCCAAAAACTGGTAACTCTTGTTAACAAGGAAGAACCCGATCTTATTTTTCTGGCAGGGGATATTTTTGACGAAGATCTCGGTCCGGTAATAAAAATGAATATGGGAGATTTGCTCAAAAACCTGAAGTCCAAACATGGCACCTATGCCGTTTTAGGGAACCACGAATTTTATGGGAATGCCGAAGCGGCTCATAAATACATGGAAGATCATCGCATTACTGTGCTCAGGGATACCACAGCCGTTCTACCCAACGGGATAATAATAGCAGGCAGGGAAGACATTACCAGTGAACAAATGAGCGGAATAAAAAGAAAATCGATCGCTGAACTCCTTGCCGGTATGGATACTCAAAACCCTGTTTTCATGCTCGACCACCAGCCCTATAAACTCAGGGAGGTTGCTGCTCATGGCATCGATTTGCAGGTTTCCGGGCATACCCATAACGGCCAGATGTGGCCGTTCAATTACATCACCGGAAATTTGTTTGAAATCAGCAAAGGGTATGGCCAAATTCAAAACACCCACTTTTTCGTTTC
>CAYTDH010000409.1:0-4363 GCA_964436325.1 uncultured Tangfeifania sp. | reverse complement strand
AGGTAAAGGCACCCACCTTGGAATTACGGCTGTGCGAACGATTTGTATCAATGCATGGCATCGCACCCCTCACATTAAAAAGCATTACACTCCGCATACCTTCCGTTATCCAAACTTGTACAAAATCCAAACTTCTCTGAACTAAACGCTATATATCAGATATTTACTTCGAAAAAAGTTTGGATTTCATTACATTTTGCTCCTAAACTATTAAAACAAATATTACATGGAGCAAATACTATTAAGAGACAGAATGCAGTGAAGGCTTTAATGAAGATGCCTAATACAAAAACAAAAACAGGACGAAGGGATCTTACCTTATTAGTTCTCATGTACGGTACTGCAGCCAGACTTGACGAAGTCCTTTCCTTGACGGTTGGTCAATTAAACCTCGAAACAGCCAAACCTTATACTACCATTATCGGGAAAGGTTCCAAAATGCGGACTCTATACTTGTTGCCTAAGGCCGTAGCCCATATAAGAGCATATCTGGTTGAATTCCATAAAAACAGCGATGGTCGTTGCATACTGTTCTATTCCAGGAATAAAGGTAAAAACGGGAAATTATCTCAACCAGCTATTGACAAGCAACTGAAAAAATACGCCAAGAAGGCTAACAAAATCTGTACGGATGTTCCATTGAACCTCCATGCGCACCAGCTAAGGCATGCAAAGGCTTCCCACTGGTTGGAAGATGGTATAAATATACTGCAAATCTCATTTCTGTTAGGGCATGCAACTGTTCATACGACGATGCAGTATCTTGATGTAACAACAGAGCAGGAATCAAAAGCCCTCGCCACCCTTGAAGATGAAACAGAGAGGAAAATGCCTAAGAAATGGAAAGGCAAGGAAAACTCTCTTTTAGCATTATGTGGCCTTAGCTAATTGCTACAAAGTATAATGAAATCCAAACTTTTTTCGAAGTAAATATCTGATATATAGCGTTTAGTTCAGAGAAGTTTGGATTTTATTTAGGTTTGGATAACGCAGCGAATGTAGGTTAACATCTTTGGTTATAGATGTCTTTTTCAGGTTTTCGCGTATCACCCACGACAGGCCGCGCACGCTGTAACGGCCATCGGGCTCTTTGCCATTAAATAACCAGATGTGGGGATTTTCGGCTTTCAGGTACTTTTTCAAAATCAGGAACAAGCACGATAGCCTGCTCTACAATAGTAAAACCCGATTTCTTTCTCATAATTAGAATTTTTTTGGTGAATAATTTCTAAGTATAGAGAGAATCGGGTACTTTTGAAATAGCTACCCGCGAAGGCGGGTTTAGTTCAACACGCAATATACGTGAGCCAGGTGATGTGGGTAATTTTAACTTTCGTACATTTACTCAAATGCGCAGCGGTTTTATAAGTTGGAGCTTTGAAATCCCGGCCTACGCATATTGCCATACGTTATATGCCAGCTTGAAAAAAGAACAGAATAACCAAATTTTACCGCAATCAAAAAGAGAAAAAATAAGAAACGCCAACGCACAAAGCATAAGTTTTCCAGCCCTTCCCTGCAACCGTCCCTTCGCTGTAAAACACATGCTTTTTGCCGACGCACACTTTTGTGCTGATTGTTTAAACTGTGCCAATAGAAAATAGTATTTTAGTGGATTAAATTTACAGACTGAGAAAAACCAAAATATGAGCTTGTTTCAAAAATCGGTAGAGAAAAAATATTTAAACGACCTTGACACTACATTAATCGACAAAAAATATGCTGATGTTCAAAAATATTTTGGGGATTCTGAAATTCAGGAAAATATAAGAAACTCAAAGGAAGAACAATTTCAGGAAGGATTTTTAAGGGAATTGTTTGTTTCGATATTAGGATATACTTTAAATCCACATCAAAATTTCAACCTGACTACTGAATTAAAGAATATTGCAAACAGCAAAAAAGCTGACGGCGCAATTTTGAAAGGCGATGATGCAACCGCTGTAGTCGAATTAAAGGGAACAGACACTACCGATTTAGACAAAATCGAAACGCAGGCTTTCGGTTATAAGAATCACCATCCGAAATGTAAATTTGTAATCACATCGAATTTTGAGAAACTCAGGTTTTACATTCAAAATGCAGTTGACCACGTTGATTTTGATTTGTTCAACCTGACACGGGAACAATTTTCGTTAATGTGGCTGTGTCTGGCAAAAGACAATTTGTTAAACGATTTACCTTTAAAAATCAAGGAATCATCGGTTTTACAGGAAGAAAACATTACAAAAAACTGTACGCCGACTATTCAAAATTCAGGGAAGCGATTTACAACAACCTTGTAAAAAACAATCCCGAAACCGACAAATTGCTGCTTTTCAAAAAAACGCAAAAACTGCTTGACCGTTTTCTGTTTATCTTTTTTGCCGAGGACAGGTTGTTGCTCCCGCCAAATTCAATCAGCGAAATTGTAAATGTGCAAGCCGAAATTAAAGGAGAAAAAGTTGACAACCAGAAAACCAAACGCAAAAAAGACGGCATTTTTTACACGCCAAAATACATTACCAAATATATTGTTGAAAATACTGTTGGAAAACTTTGCGAGGAAAAACGTACGGAACTCGGAATTATTGACGAAGAATATGCTAAAGTACGAAAAAACCGGAAAAAGGAGATTGTCCGCACCCTCGACAAAAAACTGGACGATTACCGAAACTGGCTTTTATCGTTAACCATTCTTGACCCGGCTTGCGGTTCGGGGGCGTTTTTAAACCAGGCACTCGAATTTTTAATTGAAGAACATAAAAAAATTGATGAACTCCGCGCCCAACTTTTCGGCGGGGCAATAATTTTCTCCGACATTACCACCGACATTTTAGAGAAAAATATTTACGGCGTTGACCTGAACGAAGAATCGGTTGAAATTGCCAAACTCTCGCTTTGGCTGCGTACGGCACAAAAAGGACGAAAACTAAACACACTCAGCAATAACATTAAATGCGGGAACTCGCTAATTGACGACCCAGAAATTGCCAGAGAAATAGCTTTTAACTGGCAAAACGAGTTTCCTGAAATTTTTAAAAATGGCGGTTTTGATGTGGTAATTGGAAATCCGCCGTATGTTCGTGCCGAACTACTTGGAGATTTCAGAGAATATTTACAAAATGAGATACAATTCTTAAAATACATCGATTTTACTGAAGTCCCGATTTTTGAAGGTGCAACGACTTATCCTGTAATTATTACAGCACAAAATCAAAAAGGAATTGAAAAATCATTCTCTTACATAAAAATCCCAAAAGCAAGTCAGTCGCCTGTAATCGACATCGATTTTCACGAATCGGTAATTGTTGCCCAAAATTCGCTCAACAAAGAAAACTGGAGCTTTAAAAGTAAATTGGCAGTTCAACTTGTCGATAAATTGAACAGGAATAAAACAGTCAGGGAAATATATGGGAAATGTTATTATGGAGTTGTATGGTTTGACTGAGGAGGAAATTAAAATTGTGGAGGAAAATGTATGATAACTGGAAAAGACATCATTGAACTGGGTTACAGACCCGGAAAATGGTTTAAAGAAGCCCTTGAATTTGCCAACAAAAATAATCTGGAAGGAAAAGAATTGGAGGACTATTTGAAAAAAGCAAGCCCCACCATTTATGAACCTTTTACCGATAACAAACCGTTTTTTGCCAACATACAAGCCGAAAACAAAACGGAAGAAAAAAATGTTGCAATGGTTAACCGTACCATGACCGAGTTAATGAAAACCCCAACCATGATAAAAGGCGCACTTATGCCCGATGCCTGTCCTACCGGACCAATCGGCACCATCCCGGTTGGTGGAATTGCGGTGGCAAAAAATGCAATTCATCCGGCAATGCACAGTTCTGATATTTGCTGCTCGATGATGATGTCGAGCATCGGAAAAATGTCGCCTGAAAAAGTCTTGGATATTGCTCAGGGTGTTACTCATTTTGGTGGGTTGGATTATAAAACAGAATTCGAACTACCACCGGATTTCAACGAAAAAATAAAAAACAACAAATTCCTGAATAACCCAAAAAGTTTTGCTACAGCAGAACAGCATTTTGGAACCCAGGGAGACGGAAACCATTTTTTGTTTGTCGGCACATCGAAAAATACCGGCGAAACTGTAATTGTAACGCATCACGGAAGCCGCGGCTTTGGGGCGCAACTGTATAAAATAGGAATGAAAGTGGCAGAACATTTCAGAAAAGAAATTTCACCAAAAACACTTCCTGTAAATGCGTGGATTCCGTTTGAAACGGAAGAGGGTGAAACCTATTGGGAAGTTGTCAAGGATTACTTGACAACTGCCACAGATGGCAAAAATGGCGAAAGAAATGGCAGAATCGGAATTTGAAATATACCATAAAAAAAGAATTGAAATTGAAGATAT
>CAYTDH010000408.1:0-4389 GCA_964436325.1 uncultured Tangfeifania sp. | reverse complement strand
GTTGTTTTGATATCTTTTTCCGCCGGCTGTTTTCCTCAGAAACCCTTAATTGCTGCGTGAATAACCCACCGTTGAACTTGGCCTGGACCTTCCCCCGGCTCTGACTGGCCATGAGGTACCGGAATACATTATAACTCTGCGCAACCAGGGCACCACCGTCTTTTTCCTGTCGTTTGGGAAGATATCCCTCACTGTTAAACGTTTCCCGTTCTTCTTCCGGAATATCGTTGGACGAGACAAAAATCCAGCTCCTGTTCCAAAAATCAGACCACCATTGGCAATGAGCATCCCATGCTTCATTTCTATCCCTGGATTGGGAAGCTTGCTCTTCAATGGCTTCGACCCATTCAGCAACATCCGGTGCCTTTTGTGTCAGGGCATGAATGCGGATGGCAAAACTTTTTCCCTTTCCTTCCAGTTGACTGTCTTTTAATTCCATGTCAGGACTTTCGAGCAAATTTCCAAAAGTGTTATGCAAATAAGGATCGGGATATTTTCCAATCAATTCTTCCACATCGTAATAGATCATGTCTTCTGAAAAAACACTCTGCTCTCCTACAGTATAATACCAGAGGAGGTTTCCATTCCGTTCAAGCAGAACATCCTGCGGTGGAGTAACCGAATTGTCAATTTGGGAAACCTCCTTAGCGGCATCAAAATTATTCCAGGAACTGGTAAGAAAACGTTCCCAGAATTCGGGAGCAGCAGTAACGGAGATGGCTTCATCAGACTCCACCTCAACATGATAAACAGGATGATGGGCATCGGCCCAGACCATAACCGACACCCCGTCGGTTTCGATACGAATGGAGCCGGTTTTAAGATCAAGCGTCTGCCGGAACGGCTCCCCTTTTTTAAAGGGATTGGGATTGAGAGAAACCCGGACCCTTCCGGTCTTCAGAATATCGCCGACAAAATTGTAGGCATCATTCTTCGCAAGCAGGAGAAACAGGTCTCCGTCTTCAATGGCATAGACACCGGCGGCAATATCGCCGTTGCCCAGCGGCATTACCCCGGAAGCATCCTTCGACGGGCTGTCCCAAACCACGTTGTAGGTATCCATGCGGTCTGTAGCATCAATTGTTTTGGGTGAGTCAGAAGTACAAAATGAAAACAGGAAAACGATTCCGGCCAGCAAACCCCATTTACCGGCCCGGAAACCGGGAAGCACTTTTTTTGCAGTCATAGGAAAAAAATTTTAGTTTATTCATGATTTACGTTCAATTCCCATTTCAGTTATGCTCTGCCGCTTCCTTTTTCATTTTTTTTCAAAAAGCTCCTCCAAAAAGGCGTCCAGCAGCAAGTATTCCCTCCAAACCCGCTGATTGAGGGATGCCAGTTCACCCAACTCCCCGCGGGACCGGACCCTGGATGCAAAAACAGCGAACATCTCTTCCACAGGAGCCTGCCGAAGACTTTCGCGGGCTTCAGCCAGGCGGTTTCCCCGGATTTCTGTCGCACCAACCCCCAGCACTTCTTCACGAATTTTCCAGGCGGGCTCCATTTTCCGGCCCATCTCATCAAACAATAATGCAAACCGGCAATTGGCCTTCAGCCATTTCAGATTTTCAATCCTGCCTGCATCCTTCCCTATACCAAGCGATTCATCAATGATCTGAATCCAGTTTTGAAAAAGACTGGCCTGCTTTTGGTTGAGCCGTCCCCACGAAGGGGTATAGGCAAAATAGACAGGGGAAGCAATTCCATTCAACAACCCGGTGGTATCCACATGAGTCATTTGCGAAGCAAGTTTTCCGGCGGCATGTTCCCCATATTCGTGGGAACAAAAATCCCGGTAAATTTCATGAACGCTCCGGGAATCTTCCGGCTGAGCGGCAAAGTGAGAAAATGTTTCAAAATTAAGCCGGATCTCTTCGGTACGCCAGTGAATTCCCAAAACACCGTCAAGGCCGTCGGCAGCAGCTTTTTTAACATGAGCACGCATATCGGCCACCCGCGGTTGCAGATGCCACAAAGAAGCGTCTCCTTCAAGCCAGGGGATAGCCCAAATCTGGCGGTTGCGGGCTATGTCCCTGAAATAACCGGGATGTGGACTGGCCCCTTGTCCGGGATTCAGCATGGAAAATACGATATCCTCCGGAAGGACTTTGTCCAGCCCGCGTAGCAATAATCCCATTTGATATTCAGCTCCCCAGCCGCCAATGACAATTTTTGTCTCCGGTGCTTTTTTGCGGATATAATCGTAGGCCTTTTGAATATAAGCCTGTGCCCAAACCCCCAGAAAAACAAGATTTTCGTCAGCCCCTGTCTCCTCAAAAAATGCCTTGTTTTTCGTGTAATAGTCATTCATATGTTCATTCCGCAAGGCCGTTTCAGGCTCTATCCCAAACATACAATGCTCATTCAACCACAGGAAAACCCAGTCTATGCCCTGGTAGGTCTCCAGGATGTCATCGATAGTAGCATATAAGATTCCTGTCGCATCCGGGTCAAACGGATTATACACAATGCTTCCATGGCCAAGCCAGTACATATCGTTGTTGGTTCTGATCGATGCGTATTCCGGGGGAGCCACCCCGAATTCAAACCCCATGGCCATTTCCATATCCCGCTCATGAGCCATTTTCAAAACCTGTTGCATCAATTGCTGGGCCTGGTCATAACGTTGTTCATTGGATTTGGGCAAAACGGCACAATCGGCTCCAAAATAGTCTGCACCGGGAGGCAAATCAAAAAGCGAGCCGGTTCCAAAGGCAAAATCCTTTACTTTCATGGGCAAATATCCCCATCGTGCTGTCCCGGTATGATCAAACGAAGCTTCAGGCAATACATTTTTGTATTGAATTTTTACCATCGGCTCCACATAATTAAAATACCGTTCCCCTCCTCCGGTATAATTATGGAAAGCGATTAAGTTAATGCCTTTCTCCTGGCATTCATCGAGGTAGTTCCGGTAATCTTCTGCATTCCAGGCTGTGGGCCCCGACAAAAAATTGTGCCATGGAAGCACACCCCGGATTTCAAGAGGTTGAGCCTGGGAAAGAAACCCGGCTAATCCAAAAACAAAGCAAACAAGAACCTTTTTTATCATTTCCATCGTCTCATTCCATTTTTTTCAAAGGTAAAAGGAAAAAACATACCAGCTCCTATTTCCACTTTTTTCGTTTTATGGTGCTATGAATCCATGATGAAACTTAGATACAATCCCTTTTTCTGCCGGAGCTTTGAAGCCGCAATGTGAAAGATCTGCTAACTCTATT
Source organism: uncultured Tangfeifania sp. (assembly GCA_964436325.1). Lineage (GTDB taxonomy): Bacteria > Bacteroidota > Bacteroidia > Bacteroidales > Prolixibacteraceae > Tangfeifania. The sequence goes on along the minus strand of CAYTDH010000408.1, from coordinate 1,168 downwards.
TCCATTATCCTTTTCATTTGTCTGCCTTCAAATCAGTTCTTTTTTTTACACCGGTGCTTTAGCCCGGTGAGGTGGCAGGCCACCTTTTTTTTAGCTTTAGCGTTTAAACTCTTAACGGCTAAAGCCTTTCCCTCCCAAACTATTCTCTGGTCACCGGGCTGAAGCCACGGTGCAAAAGATCTCCTTTTCGATTGCCTTTATCCATTCCATCTTTCTGCCTGCCCTATAGCCTCAGGTCAGTCAAAAATAAAAAAGAAGTCAAAAAATAAAAAAGAGAGGTCACTCCCTGTTGGATTTTAGAGCCTCCTGTAGCTTTGTTATGCCTCCTGTCAGTCGGTGGCATTCTCCAGTAGCATTTTTTTTATCTCCAGTTATCTTTTTCTGTTCCCATTTGGTTTGTTACCGATCCAGTTAGTCTTTTGGTACTTTCCAGTTAATCTTTTGCTTGTCCAGTTTAACTGGAACATCAGAAAAGGGTACTGGGAAATGAATTTGGGTAACTGGATACCAAAAAATTGAACTGAGACAAAAAATCCTTAACGCAGAGACGGTAACAGGCCAACAGGATGAGCTCAAAGACTACACAAAGGCCGAAAAAATCAATTTTCCCTGTCCCCCTGGTGAAAGGTTTAACAAATTTTTGGTAAATAGTGAGAATAATGACAATAGCAGTAACTGTCATTTCGATCCGCCGACAAGGCGGAAGGAGAAATCTGTTGATTCAAGAGATTTCTCCTCCTGCGTCGTCGAAATGACAGTCCTTTGGACGATGATAGGAATATTTCATCTGTCATTCCCTATCATTTGCAACCAGAAAAAAGGGCAGTTGATTCAAGGTGATTATTGCCGTTGGATTTATCTAACGAAGTTAGGTTTATCCAACGGGACTAAAAGCCAGAGAGAACCGGCTTTAGCCACATGCAGAACCCCTATATTTTAACCACAAAGTGACCGAAGGATTCACAAAGGTTACACAAAGGGTAGAGTTAATGAAGAATAGGGTATTAGGAAGGTCTTTACCCGGCGGCATTGACATCTGAAGGTTTACCGTAGGAGGAACTCGCCCCCCTCCGGTAAACCTTCGGAGGGCAAGGCCCGATTGAATTAAAATTGAATCTGAACAAACCCTTAGGGAGCTCCGCACCCTAAGGGATTCACCCGTCCGAAG
>CAYTDH010000407.1:0-4397 GCA_964436325.1 uncultured Tangfeifania sp. | reverse complement strand
TTGCATAAGTCCCATACACAACATTTAATATGATAAAAACTGCTTATTCTATTTTCTTGTACTATAAAGCTTTCAATCGTGGCTAATCTTTGAAAAACATTATTTACTTTATAAAGCTCATTTACCTGATTAACATATAGTAATAAGACAACATTAATCTCGATATGGAAAAACCGTTTTAATATGAATAAAATAGGATTCATTTCAGTTTTTATTTTGTATTCGCATTAACACCAAGATTGGATTGTCATCTTCTCTTACCAAAGACATTTGTCTAAGCCAATTAGGTGAAGGAGCATCTAGTCCAGTGGTCTTTCCACTATTAATAATTTCTAACTTTTCTTTAAGCTTTATAGGATTTAAGGTTGCAATAACATAATTGGTTGTATTGTACCGGGGAATAAGATTTTGATGGCCTACCAAATCGTCGAAAATGTGAGGAGTTTCAAACTTACTTATTTTGTTTTTTTCTCTGTCACGAATATAGATTGAATGAATGTTGTTCTCAATCCATCCTTTCTGGAATAAAAATAGGTAGGAAGGAGTTTCAAACAAATTGACTTTTTGAAAAGGTGCCGCTTTTTGACGGAATTTTTTTTCATCCCCATCAAAATATTCTATCTGGTATTCATTTGGTAATAGTTTATCTTTGAGGTTAAGTATATAACCAACTTCTTTTTTGCCGGAAGAAATATTCCAAATCGTATCGCTTAAATAATTTGTAAAATAAAGCTTTCCATTGCCATTTTGAAAAAATGTATCCCAGGTATCCCACCATCCAAATCTCCCTCGATTTTTATGAATATCATTTTGAATATTTATAGTATCACTTACCTTAAAGAATTGATCATAAAATAATAAATTTTCATGAAGGTAATCATATACAACAAATTCATTTGTTGGTGTAATAGTCCATCTTGAAAATTGAGATTTTGTTTGCTGTTCGCCTAAGTACTTTCCTTCTAATGTATACTTTAAAATCGAGCGTTTCCCGGTAGTAGAGATTAAGATAGTATCATTTATAACATTAAAATTAAAAATCATCAGATATTCTCCCGGTCCCTTCCCATTTTTACCTATTTGCCTAATAAATTTTCCAGTATTTGAAAATAAAAGCAACCTGTCAAAACAATTCAATAGAATTTTATCTTTTATAATTTGAACTTTAGTTATTCTTCTGACAAGAGACTGAGAGTTGGTTTCCAGGGGAACATATAATACGGTATCGGCAAACTCCGAGGCGTTTAATTGCTTCTCGCCTTTTTGTGGCAAATTAATTTTCGCTATTGTATTTTTATACTTTGTTTTTGAACTTTCGCTATCGTTTGTTTTAGGAGTATTACCAGAACAACCAATAAAACACATAAAAAATAAAATAACATATTTTTTTAACATAATAAAGCTTTAAAATGATTGAAAAGATAAGGGATTTAATATAACCCCTTATCAAAAGTTCCTAGTGCCAAATCAAGTCTCAAGTGTCGGGTATTTATTCACGGTGTGACTTAAAGTCACGCCGTGAATTGCACGTTGAATCCTGACATTTTACATTTGACTTGACACTAGTCTATTAAAGTATCTTTATACTTTAAATTATGTACCCCCATTAGCATAATAGCTTTGATCAGCATTAGCTATTGCATTTTCATCATGACTTGAACCGCCATAATAATCATCACCAGAACTGCATTGTTCTCCTTCATACAGACATCCGCACATGGAACCACAACCACCTCTCAACGCATTTAATTCTTTTTTTTGAATTTCTGCTTTATTAAGCTGATTTAATTTCAGTTTTCCTAACTTTTTCATTTGAGATTATTTTTTTATTTTTATTGTTGATTTATTTGTTCCAGATGCGAGGGACAAAGTGCCCGGTTACTGCCTTAACGGGATATGGAACACCACCCGTTAAGGCTAAGCCGGGCTAAATTTGTTTTGCATAAGAACCAGATACAACAACTGTTTTGTAAAAATTGCAGGTTATATCGAAGTTTTGGCAGGTCCCCGGCTGATAAAATTTTCCCATAAATGAATATCTCCTTCAGTTCAAATAACACACGAATTTTAGGGAATAGCAATATCCCTAAACCCTTAATTATGTCATATATTGTAAATGACGTTGTCATGGCTATTTATGGGATTTTATCTTCGGTTCAGGTTGTAATAATTTTTGGTAACAATACATCATTTTTTCACACATGATAGTTGCAGTAAACTTCTGCAGGTAACGGCTTCTCCCGTTTTGCCCCAACCTTGCCCGTTCTTCCGGGTTTTGTAGCAGATGGAGGAGTTTTTGATACAGTGTATCAGTATCCACCACACTGCTTTCCTCCCTTATAATGCCAACTTTAAGGCCGGATACACCGTCTTCCACAATTTCATCCAAGCCACCTGTTGCCGTCACCACTACCGGCAAACTGTTCATCATCATCTCCACGGCTACGTAACCAAACGGTTCAAATAACGAGGGGACTACCCCGATATCTGCAATTGCATAAAGTTCAAATAGTTGTTCTCTGTTAATCTTGCCGGTAAAGCGTAATTTGTTCCAGATTCCTTCAGTTTCTTTAAACAGTGGGTTATATGCCCCGTCCCCAACTATCCAAAGGCTTACCTCGGATTCATATTTTATGATTTCTTTAAAAGACTTAATTAAGTATAAAACCCCTTTTATTTCATCTAACCTGCCGGCAAATAAAATGATTTTTTCTCCGGGCCCGATCAAATATTTTTCCCGTAATTTTATCCGTCCTTCCGAACTTAATGGTATCGCTTTATCGGAAAGGCCGTTGTGGGCCACTGTTACCTTGTTGTTATCAATGCCATAGTCTCGGCAAATTATTTCTTTTGAATAATCAGCTACACAAGTGATATGATCAACATACTCCATTGTTTTTTTGTCTTCCTTAAAGGATTTCAAGGTTCTGTTTTCAAAAAAATCAGTAATTTTTTTTTCAGGTCGAGCCAAAATATTTTTCATTCGCTCCCGGCTCCCATGCAATGCAAAACTCCAATCCATGTAATGTATAACCAGCAGGATTTTACAATCAAAAGCTTTGTGCAGATTTTGTGCAAATTTATGATAGTGCATGCTGTTAAGATGAAATATTATTTTGCCTATATCTTTAACATAAAGTTGCAAAAAAGTAACTGTCATTTTACAGAATTTGTCTTTTTCAGGAGGTGCCCCTGAGAGAGTAGGTGAAGGAATATACCAGTTGGGAATACCATCAACGTTTTTAATTGCGAATTCCTGTTTTTTTGCTTCGAGATGGATTATTGTTATATTTATACCCCTCTCCTTCAAACCGGTTGTTAGTTCGTCAATATAGGTTCCAATACCATATTCTGAAGCCCGGCTTTTACTTTTAAAGATATAAACAGGTATGCCAGAAGTCGGAGGGGTTACCGGCCGGAACAAATCAATAAAACCTTCGTTTAGTATTGTCAGGATATAACCTGCCACCCCGGAACAAATACCATATTCTTTGTCACCAGTTATATCCAAAACCTTTTCCCGGAATCCGGCATCTTTCACAGTTTTATGCATTTTATCCTTATATCCGGGAACACAATCACTAAATGGCCGAATGGCAGGAAAAAGCAATGCATAAGAGGCTGTCTGGCCCAACGACTCATTGAGCGATGGTTCAAAAGCAAGAGATATATTAGATAATGTCTCTATCAAGGGAGGAAAATCGGCTTCAAGACTGTGCAATATATATTGTAAATAGTGAATTTCACAACTATCCATATCTATTGGACACAATCCTGAAATAAATGCAGGTATAGTTGCAATTATTTTATCTATGTCCGGAGGGCAATATGACTTTTTTTTGATCTCCCAAATAAAATAAAGTAGGGATATCAAATAGTTGGGGCGTAACTTTATCCCTTCCTGTAAACTTCTGGAGAAAAGTTCTTTTATATCATTCCAAACCAGTTGCAAAACCTCTGTGTTCCAAACGTCCTTTTTTGCCCGGCGTAAATAATACAATCCGTAACCATAGAAATCGTCATAATTTCTGAATAATTCCGGCTTTTTTCGATCGAGTTGAAAAACAGCGTTGTCCAATTCGTTCAGGATATTATTTCCCGCTGCTTCAATAAACCCATTCTGTACCAAGTACTCTATCCCCCAACCAATACCAGCCAATCCGTTTTCAAAATCAACCGGGGTATTTGCCGTAATCTCTTCGTATATTTCATCGATTAATTCTCCGGCGTAGTCTTCGTAAATTTGGTTGCCGGTTTGCCGGGCTAAATGAAAAAAGCAAATGGAGATGCCCATTTTACCGTGCATCAGGCCAAGGTTATCGATAAAACTGGCGTTAAGTAAAAGTGAATTTATGATTCTTTGGTCGGTTGAGATGACGGTTTCCATTATTTTATGG
>CAYTDH010000406.1:0-4402 GCA_964436325.1 uncultured Tangfeifania sp. | reverse complement strand
GAGCGCTATCCTACCGCGAAGCGGTGGAGATGACCCACTCCGGAGCCAAAGTGATTCATCCCAAAACGTTGAAACCCCTTCACAATAAACGTATTCCTCTTTTTGTGAAATCTTTTTTGTCGCCCCTGGAGGAGGGAACAGTTATTCAGGCGATCGATCATAAAATTGAATTGCCGCCGATTTATATCGTTAAGGAGAATCTTGTATTGATAACGCTTTCGCCTAAAGATTTTTCTTTTATCAGCATCGATGATATTAACCAGGTGATTCACTTTTTAGACGGGAAACGGGTGAAAGTGACGCTGATGCAACAATCGGCCATTGACTTAAATTTGGTTTTGGATGCCTGGGAAGCCGACTTCGAATGGTTAATGGAAAAGCTGGAGCCACACTATAGAATTCGTTACAATGCCGGATTGACCCTCATAACAATAAGACATTATACCGAAGAGACCCTGGAACGCATGGTTAAAGGGAGGGATATTTATCTTGAGCAACACAACCGTTTGACGGCCAGAATACTGGTAAAAAAGTAATCGTGGGGAGGGTGATTGTTTTATCCTGTTTTCCGGCATAAAATAATCAGCATCCCTGGCTTCGCTGTGAAGGTGGTTTGGGGGTGAACCAATTAAATATCAAATTTAAAGCAGCTTAAAGTTCCTTTAGGAAATCTTTTACCGATTGTGCTTCCTGTTTTTCTAAAACGGGCGGAGTTTCGGCTTCCACCGCAGGCGCTTTAACTTGTTCTTCTTGTTGCGGTTTTCCGGGTGTGATTTTTTCAACAATGGAGTACCCTAAATCCTGAACCAATTCGGTAAAAAAGGAGTCTTTTTCATCCGGGATGTCAATCACGAATCGTTGCATAATTTTACGCGTTTTATTAATTATTTATAGTATGAAGTGTAAATTCTTTTTTTTAGGTTGTTAGTCAGCAAAATAATCGCGGGTTGCCAGTTCTTTGACATCTGTGATATGAACCTGTTTTACGATTAACCGGGTGTATTCGCTGATTTGCTCTCCGTTAGAACTATATGTTTTATTCATCTCAAAAATATCTGGTTTTAATTCGGAATAAACCATTTGGAAATTATAGGAAACATTTTCATGATAATTTGAATTGGAAGGTCCTACGGCTAAGAATTTTCCCTGCCTGTGATGTTTTGAACTTCGGCCGCTCCCTTCAATTTTCAGAACGGTATAATCTTCCTTAATAATGGTAATTTTTCCTTCGAAAGCGGTAGCATGATAATCGCGGGATCCAGGAAGTGTAGGTGATGATTGGGAAAAAGCAATGACCCATGCCGGGCGGCCGTTCACTTCGGTTTCTTCCTCCAGTTTCAACTCAAAATGTTCGGGCAGTGCCGGATTCAGGACGGATGATGCTCCCCTAACCCAATCCATGTCGAGGATTTCATCGAGGTTGAGAATGGCCGAGGAAAACCGGTAGTCGGGCTCCGTATTGGAAATTTCGTATTTTCTGTTCCGGAAAGCATCTCGTTTGGAAGGGGTGGAGTACCCCGTTTTGTCATAGACAAGGATATCCGCTTTTCGTGAAACTTTGGTTGTATCGTTGAGCGTCTTTTGGTTTTCGTAACTGCACCGGAGGTTAAAAGGGCCGCTGATGTAGTTGTAGGGCGTATTCTCCGAGGCCATGCGTAAAATCCGGATCAAAACTTTTGATCGGGCTGCTATATCCACATCTTCAATGTCGTAGGTTGTAGGTTCCAGTTTAATAATGGAATATTCCCGGCTAAACAGCCTTTCTACCGGGAATTTTTTGGTTTTGTACCCCACAGCAGAGAATTGAATTTGGTCATTTTCCATCTCCTCCGGGATTTTCAGTTCAAAATGACCTTCCTCATCACTGGCTGTACCGTGTAAGGTTCCTTCAATGCTTATATTGGTAAAGGGAATAGTCTCATTCGTGGCCTGATTGATGACCTTTCCCTCAATGGTTTCAATGATTCCTGAGCCGTTTTGCGCCTGCACCCCTGAAACATAAAAAGCTGAAGCGATTAAAATTAAGAGTATCTTCTTCATTCAATTGAAATTTGCAATAAAAGTAATAAATCTATACAATTCCTCTCTTAAATAACGTTATAATAGCCCATTATTATTTGTTATCTTTGCACCAATTTAAAGGAATAAACATGACAAACAAATTTTTTATCCTCTTTTTTATCCTGTCAGGGCTTGTTTTCCAGTCTTGTGTTTCCAAAAAGAAATTTCTGGAGATGCAGGATGGCAGGTTGCGTGCCGAAGAACAAGTGCGCCGGCTAACGGAAGAAAATAAAGCTCAGGCCACCCGGATTGAAGCACTGATATCGGACTTTGGGGTCATGAAGAATGAGTTGATGGAGAGCAATGCGATAAAAGACCAATATATCGATTCCCTGAACAGTGAAATTTTCAGGTTAAATAACCTTTTGGAAGAGCAACAGGAGTCGCTGCAGGAAACCAGTTTTACTTTTGGTTTTGAGCAGCAACGTTTGAAAGAAGCGGTGGAGAGCAAGGACAAGACTATCCGCTCACTGGAAGCGCGCCTGCAATCGCTCGAAAATGAGATTACTGAACAGGGATCGGTTATTGATGATAAAAACTTTCAAATTGGTTTACTTGAAGATCAAATCGAAGAACTCGAAAAGGAAAAAGAAAGAAGTGAAAGGCAACGGGGAGTACTGGAGCAGGAACTGGAAGATGTTAAAGCAAGGGTAGAAGAATTAAAAGCTGAAATGAAAGAGAAAGATGCCGTCATCACCCGTTTGCAGAATAATGTTAAGTTGCTGAAGGAGGAGCTGGGCGGAAATTAAGGTTTCGTCCTGCCCAAAAAGGAATTTCAACCAATTTTAATTGACTATAGAAAATGAAAAAGACAGGAATCTTTTTATTAGCCATGTTGTTTGTTGGGGCCGCCATTGCCGGAACCAGGGAGTACAAATCGATATTCAACGGCAAAAATTTAAAAGGCTGGAAAATCCATGGCACTGAAAAATGGTATGTGGAAGATGGTTTGCTGGTATGCGAGAGCGGACCTGATGGGGAGTATGGGTATCTTTCCACCCGGAAAGATTATGACGACTTTGAACTTACCCTCGAATTTCTGCAGGAAGCTGATGGCAACAGTGGCGTATTTTTCCGTTCTACCTTCGAAGGCACCAAAGTTTCGGGCTGGCAGGTAGAAGTAGCTCCGCCCAACCATGATACCGGCGGCATTTATGAATCCTACGGCCGGGGCTGGCTGGAAAAAATCCCGGAAGAGAAGGAAGATATTCTTCAGATGGGAGAATGGAATAAAATGAAAATCCGTGTTGTTGGCGGTCATGTGACTACCTGGCTGAACGGCGAAAAAATGGTGGACTTCACCGATGAGAAAATCGCCGAAGGGGAAGGTTCTATTGCCCTGCAAATCCACTCAGGCGGTGGCATTAAGGTGAAATGGCGGAATATCATGGTTAAAGAGTTGTAAGCGACGCACTTATTACCGTCCTTCCTCTTCCTTGTAAATCTCGAAATAATGAATAATGGCTGCCCGCACTTCATACTCTGTAGCAGTGTAGGGCAGCACATTCTGACTATTGAACCATATCATGAACGTGTCGGCCTGTAGTTTATTTAACCCGGTTAGTTTCATCACGACTTCCTTGTTGTAGTTTTGGGAATGCATCTCCCAGTTTTGGTCCAGGGTCATGGCTTCACGTACTTTCCGTTTGCGTTTTTCCCTTTTGCTCAAATAATATTGCCAATAGGAAACCGGATTGAACAGTGCCGCCAAAACGGGAGGTTTTTCATTGTATGCATCTCCTCTTAAATGCGGGGCAATATCTACAGGATTTCCCGTTCCTAATCCTTCCCCCACATTGGGCTTTTCGCCTTTGACTTCTACTTCCCCCACAGCATAGTTCACGGGATTCATGGTAAAGGTGATGACCTCCCTGCCGTTGTAGTTATGAGGAACCCTCAGAACTTTTTTCTGATACCCCACCGAAGATACCACGAGGCTGTCGATGTTGAGCATATCAAGGGTGAAATATCCTTTGCCATCTGTAAGGGTTCCGCTGTGGGTACGGTTGTTGATGATGTTCACATATGGAACCCCCGTACTGTCGGCTGCGCTTACAATCCGCCCTTTTAACCGGATAAGGATGGGATCGATAATCTCCTCCTGAGCTTCGAGCTGTAAGGAGCAAAATGAGAGTATGAGCAGGATGGTGTACCTCATTTTCAACATGCCTGTTTTTAACCTACGCAAATTACCGGAATTGATTTTCATTGCGTGAAAGATAACGATTTTCTATTTCAATGAAGCAATTCGCTCTTCCAGTACTTTTATTTTGGATTCTGCATCGGTTTTTTTGGCTTTTTCTTTGTTTACCACCGCTTCGGGGGCGTTGTTAACAAACCG
>CAYTDH010000405.1:0-4412 GCA_964436325.1 uncultured Tangfeifania sp. | reverse complement strand
ATACAAATCCAAATAATTCATTACCGATGAAAAAAATCTTCATTTTACCTCTTATCTTTAGCTTTTTGCTTTTGAATTGCAAAAACAACAATTCGGCAGATTACCTCGTCAAAAAAGAAGACCATGTTCGGGCCCGTGAAATCAAAGATATGAAATGGGGCATGTTTGTATGCTGGTCATTCAGTACCTTTTCGGGCAGGGAGTGGACACCCACACGCGACAAAGATGCTTCTTACTTTAAAGCCACAGGATGCGACACGGACCAATGGTGCAGGGTTGCCAAAGAAGCCGGAATGGGATACATTCTTTTTCTTTCGAAACACCACGACGGATTTTGCCTTTGGGACACGCAGACGACCGAAAAAAAGGTTACCAACAGCCCCCTGGGCATCGATGTTCTCGCCCAACTCCGGGAGTCGTGCGACAAATATGGGATTAAGCTCGCACTCTATTTTTCCGAAGGAGACTGGAACTGGCCCGAAGCCGAAGATGGAAAAGGAGGAAAAGGGGGGGTAAATCCGGAAATGAAAAAAGCACAATTGGAAGAACTACTCACCCAATACGGTCCCATCGAATTTTTCTGGATGGACCATGCCATTGGCGACGGCGGACTGAGCCACGAGGAGACCACCAAATGGGTTCATCAGTTTCAACCCAATACTTTTGTGGGCTACAACCACGGGGAACCCTCAGGCAGACTGAACATACGTGAACGTGGAGCACCCGGATTAATCGGAGACACAACCGCCACACGCTACAATGTAGAAGCTGAAGCCAACTATAAAAACTACCTGGTGGCTGAATTTACCTATCCCATTTTACCCGAACATGAAGGTGGTGCCGACTGGTTTTATTCCCTGCCCAAACACGATACCCTTTGTCATCCGCCGGAAAAACTCTATCAGGATTACCTGGGAGCAATTCAATACGAAAATATTTTTTCCATTAATGTGGGCCCCAATTACGAGGGAAAGCTCAGGGAAATTGACGTAAAAACCCTTCGGCAGGTGGGCAAATGGATTGAAGAAAAACACCAACTTTGAAAAAAGGGTTGATTTCCGGGAACTAAAACAGTGCAACTACTCCGTATACGCCAACCAGGAAGATAACCAGGCAGCTCAATCCCAGAGCAAAATCGTAGAAACGGGAGGATTCCAGACCAAACTGTTTCTGCCGGTATCTGAAGTGGAGTCCGGCATAAACGATAATAAGCAACATAAAAAAGGTGATGATTCCACCGTTGGTCACCATTAAGACGGGAAGTTTTACCCATACCAGGGCGATAATCCACAATCCCGGAAAAACCCAGGCCAGAACAGCTATGGTATTTTTCCGCTGCTTCCGGTTAAAGAAATCGATCCATCCCAGTTGTCCGAATAAGTCGGCAAAAATCCGGGTCCGGGCAGCCAGGGCCGAAAACATGGTTGAAAACAACACCACAAAAGAACCAAACAGGAAAAAACCTTTGGCCCACTCTCCATAAGCCCCGGTATACATCGTTGAAAGGGATTCGATCATCTCAAAGCCCCTCGGGATATCGCCGCTTTTATACAGCACTGCCGCTCCCAGCAAATAAAAAGCTGCGGTTACAAGGGTATACACAACCATAGAAAGGATGGCATCGAGGTTCATCACTTTTATCCATCCCCTGGCACGCTGCCTCCATTCATCGGTATCTTCATAAGGCCCCGTATAGCGGGCATACCCTTTTTCGATGCACCAGTAATTGTAAGCCACAATTTCATCCCCACCTACTCCGGTCAGGCCGAAAGCAGCAATGGCAAAGCCAACTGCTGCAGGGGGCAAATGAAACCGGAGTCCTTCTCCCACATCGCTCGCGGAAAAGGCAAAACCGGTTTGCTGAAGCATAAAAACAGCCACCAGGGTAAACAGGGTAAACAGCAGCATCAGCGCAACCGAAAATTTCTCGATAAAAAAGTAATAGCCTTTAAAAACCATGGCGGCAACAACGATTCCGATCATAACAGCAAACCAGTTGATGCTGACCGACGGCAATGCCATATGCAGGGTAATGGCCACACCACCTATGATTCCGCCAAGTTGAAGGGGTTTAAACAACCACAAAAAAAGCCAGGTCCAAAGACTCCAGTTGCCATTATTTTTCCCAAACCGTGGTCCGCCCAGCCTGTTCAGCGAGGCCATCACCGTCTCTCCGGTGCGAATGGCCTGCTTTCCAAACTCCAGTTGAATGGCCACTTTTACAATGCAACTTACGATAATGACCCACAAGGTCACAAAACCGGCACGGGCTCCAAGCGTCGTGGTGGAAATCAGTTCCCCTGAGCCTACCACCGAAGCAGAAAGGATAAACCCCGGACCAAGGTATTTTAATTTACCTGCTAATGTTTTGGGAGGAGTACGGATATCTTCTTTCGTTCGAATGTAAGGATCAGCTTTTACTGGCATAGGAATTATCTTAAACAATCGATGAAAATGACTGGATTAACTGAAATCCAGCAAAACCTTCAGGTAGTTCTGTTTTTCCTTCTGAAGCAACTCAAAAGCCTGTTGAATCTGAGAAGCGGGCATAATACGGGATATTAAAGCCTCGGGCTTTAATTTTCCGGTATTGAGGTTCTCAATGACTTCTGTAAACTCACCGTCACTCACACGGGAGGTTATTATCTGGCCTTCTTTCCAAATCAACTCTTTGAAAACCACTGGAGAAGGCTCGTCTCCAAGCCCAAGCACACAGACTTTACCTCCGCCTCTCAGGCTTTGAATAGCGCTGCGCACAGGAGGATAAACCCCTTCAATTTCGCGTTCGTGTCCTACCGCTTCAAAAGCAATGTCTACTCCGTTTCCTCCGGTATGGGATTGAATAACCTCCACAGGGTTTTCCTTTTCCGGATTAATGGGTACTACATTCTCTGAATGGCCGGCAGCAATTTCCAGCCGGTTTTCCAGAGGGTCTACCATAAAGATTTTTCCTTTAGTGCGTGTGCGGGCAGCTTGCAGGATAACCTGCCCCACTCTGCCGGCTCCCCAAATGGCAATGGTATCTCCCTCTTTAGTGGCGGCCCTGTTGTTGGCATGAAATCCAATACCATAAATCTCGGTCAGGGCAACATGTTCGTCGGACAAATGAGGTGAAGTTTTGAACAACATATGCGGCGGTACCGAAATGTATTCGGCAAATCCGCCGTTCATGTCCACCCCCAGAAGTTTTAAGCGGGTGCAGGCAGGATAATGCTTGCGCCGGCATGCCGGACATTCTCCGCACCAGATAATGGGATCGATGGCGACCTTATCGCCCTCTTTAAAACCTGAAACACCCTCTCCCACTTCTGCAACGCGGCCTCCCATTTCATGACCGGGAATAAATGGAACCGGCGTTCGGGGATGAAAATCTCCCGGAAAAATATGAAGATCGGTTCCGCAGATACTGGCAAATTTGATTCGCACCAAAACCTCGCCTGGTTTAACTTCAGGTGTTTTTACTTCTTTCCATGCAAAATGGTTGTAAGATTCCAATACGGCTGCTTTCATAATCGGCTTAATTCGTGAAAAAAATTCAACGTAATAATAATGAATTAAAACCGGGGAAGCAACATCTTCCGGCTTAAAATCAAATCAATCACTCAGGGAAAACCATAAAGAACAGCTATTTTCCCGAAAAAAAGTGTGTAAAAATTTCCCGTAAACAAGTGGTCAAATTTCCACAAAAAATAAAAACTTTCTGGAGAGAATGAATATAAAGAACATAACATGATCCATGTAAGGTTCGTTCCCATGACAGGGGATTCCGGCTCATGAGCTCCCAAAACATTTGCACGCATTTGAAATTGAAAAATTTATCTTTTAACTTTAAAGGAAGTTCTATATCAATTCGGAAAAGCAAAACGAATGGAAATTATTCCAACAGGTGTGGCAGGATTGGATGAAAAAATCGAAAAAAAAGGACTTTATGCAGGAAGTTGCACACTGGTATCGGGGTCCTCCGGAGCAGGAAAAACTTCACTCTCGGCATCTTTTGCCGTGGAAGCAATGAAAAAGAACAAGCGGTGTATTTATTTCGCCTTTGAAGAATCGATTCCCCAACTAAAACGAAATATGTTGTCGGTTGGTTTTGATTTGGAAAAATATGAACAATCAGATCTCCTGAAAATAATTTCCACCCGTCCCTCTCTTTTTGGTCTGGAAAGCCACTTGGTTTCCATTTTTAACAGCATCGAAGCCTTTCAACCAGAAGTTGTCATTTTCGATCCTGTTACAGTTTTAATTCAGGTTGGAACCAGGTCGGAAATAAGAGGAATGTTGCTCCGAATTATAGACTACCTGAAAAGCAAGGTCATTTCCGTTTTTTTACCGGACTGGTAACCTCGGGCAATTTCGAACGCGATTTGGGCCTCTCCTCCCTCGTGGATAACTGGATAAAGCTGGATACGGTA
>CAYTDH010000404.1:0-4419 GCA_964436325.1 uncultured Tangfeifania sp. | reverse complement strand
TTTTGTTTCAAATGCTAATTCAATGAGGGCCCAATCGCCATAAAAAGCTTTTATGTGCCGGTGAACGTCAGTATAAATGTAATTGGTTGTTTTGTCTGAATTCAGTTCCTTTTGAGTAATTTCGAGATTAGCCCGCAAATAACCGTCCAGCTTATAGTTGTACATCCAAAAGCTTACATTGAACCGTTGCCCGCCAGAAACTTCAAAGAGTGTATCTTCTGAAAGGGTTACCCATTTTCCGGGAACATAACCAAATGCATTTTGGCTATTTGGAGATTTGGCTAATTTTCCCTCATTAAAATCACGAAAAACAAAGAAAGCGTCCGGGGCATTGGTTTTAAAACCATTCCTTTCCACCAGATTGCTATCCCGGAAAGCCTCAAGAACCTTTTCAGCATATACTTTCCATAGATTTTTCAGGGTTTCCACGGACAATCTTCGAAGTTCTACTTTTTCATCCTGGTAAACAGGAGTGGAAGCTTGAATGAGACGTTTTTCGTTGGGTGAAGGGTTGTGTTTCTTAGTGATGAAAAGCAAAAAAGGTTTTTCATTGGGCAAATCGTTCAGCACTTCAAAAGGTTGCAACGGTTCGGTGACGAGGGCATAATTTTTATAAGTCTGACTAATGGATGTACGGCTCAATTGAACGGCAGTAGTGGGCAACCCTGTTTTGAGTGAAGCGATCATGGTCATTTCCTGGATATTGTGTTTGCTCTCCACCCAAATATTTTCCGACCCTACGTGAAAATATGGAATGGGCAGAATGGCCTGGAATTCATCCGGATTCACATGATCGAACCAGGCATTTTCGGGATGCTGATTGCTCCGGTCTTCCAAAGCAGGCATTTTGTTTTGCAGGCCCCGGGAGTTGAGATAAATATTCCAGGAACCATCCCAGAACAAAAAAACCAGGGCGATTCCGGCTGTTATTTTCCAGATTTTCTTTTGGGAAGTGACAAACGCTTTCCGATACAACTGATAAAAAACGACAATGTTAAGCATGTAAAAGAAAAACCATGAAAAGCGTGCCAATGCCCTCAACTGTCTTATGGGCCCCAGGAATTCGACCAATCCCTCCATTCCGAAAACAAAAGGAACACCAAAGGATAATAAAAGTGCTGCAAAAGAACTCCAGAACAATACATTCACCAAAGGATTCCGGGTGATGGCATAAAACTGTCTCCCTGAAAACAATTTTTTGAAAAACCTCCCAGTTCCCGCAAAGAATCCTGCCAGGGCAACAGCGCCAATGAATGCGTAACTTTCCCAGGGGATATGGTCAAAAACGGTTAATAATTTTCTTGCCGGTGCATAGGGTTGTCCGTTGGGAAAAAATACCGCCACAGGATGTCCCCGGTATTCGAAAAAACCATACGGGAAAGCTGTCCGGTCGGCAACAGGATCGTTCCATGCAATTAGCAATTGAATCGCCACCACAGGCAGTACATACTGAAGGAAAAGATGAAGCACTGCTTTGCCCGCTGTCATGGGTGAACGCTTCAAATTCAGGAACCTGTAGAGCCAGTAAAACCCGATAATGAATCCGAAAAATCCGATAAAATAAAGTTGCATGGCTCCTGCAAGAAAAGTAACGCCCCCCATCACCAGGGATTGTTTAAAACTGAATTTCTTGTCGAACCGGAGAACAAGGTAGATCATCCAGGGAATCCAGAAAAGATAAGACAAAGAAAAATGGCCCCCAAAACGGGCAATCTGTGGAGATAAAATAGCAATACCCGTTGCTGCTATCGCAGCATACCACCAGGAAACATGGAGTTCATAAAAAATCAGAAAAAGAAAAACAGCGGCCACAACAATGGAGAAAACCATAAGCAAATTCATGATCGCCACAATATGGCCACTGACATCCACCAAATGGTTACTGACAAATTTAACCGTATTCACAATTGCCGGCTGGCTACCGGTAAAAAAGACCATTTCGCCGTAAGGATAATTCATTCCGTTCAGGCGCATAGCCGTGGTATCGTGCTCCAGATGATAAATGGCTCCGTAATAGGCCTTAAACCCGTCTCCCCCGGTGGTGAAATAGAATTCACCGGGGTTCCGTAAAATTTTCCCAAAAAACAAAGCAGTCACAAAAAGAGAAAAGATTGCGGAAAGCAGCAATCCTTTATGCCAGTTATTCATTGTTAAAACTCCAGATTATTTACTTTTACAAATTAAAGTATATTTACGGTTAAAATAAACATTTGCCGAATGATTCAGCCAAAAAAAGTATCTGTCGTCGTTCCGTGTTACAATGAATCGGAAGGATTATGGTCCTTTTTCCAGCATTTAAAGGAGCACCTGCCGGAAAAATACCACTACGAGATCATTCTGATCAATGACGGGAGTCAGGACTCAACGCTTGATGTCATAAAGAACTTATGTACAGAAGATTCCAGGGTTCATTACATTTCTTTCTCGAGGAATTTTGGCCACCAGAATGCGTTAAAGGCTGGGTTCGACAAGTCATCGGGCGATTGTGCAATCTGTCTGGATGCCGATTTGCAGCACCCTCCTCAAATGATCCCCGAAATGTTAAAGAAATGGGAAGAGGGATATGAATCGATTGCCACCAAAAGACTTGATCATGAAAGCATTTCGCTTTTCAAAAAATACACCTCCCGCTTGTTTTACCGGCTCTCCAACCAGCTTTCAGATGTAAAAGTGGAGCCAGGAGTAGCGGATTTCCGGTTACTCGACCGCAAGGTGCTTGATGAGTTAATCCGGTTTAATGAAAGCCAGATATTTCTCCGGGCAGTGATCCACTGGCTTGGGTTTCGCCAGACCATTTTAACCTACAAGGCCGGGGAGAGGGTGGCCGGAACATCTAAGTATACCATCAGAAAAATGGTGACATTTGCCCTCTCGGGCATAACAGCATTCAGCATCAAACCCCTGCGTTTTTCAATCTATCTGGGATTGATTTTTGCGTTTCTGGCTTTTGTTTACGGCATTTACGCCCTGGCAGTATATATCTTTACCGATCAGGCCCTTCCGGGGTGGACTTCCATATTAATGAGCGTTCTTTTAATGGGGGGATTGCACCTCGTAATGCTGGGTATTATCGGGGAATACCTCGGAAAGCTTTTCATGGAAAGCAAAAAACGTCCCAATTACATCATCTCTGAGACAGACTTAAAATCCACTACTTAAAATCTTTCCGGAAATAATAGTATTTTTCCTCCGGAAGTTTAAAATAATCCGGGTTCAGGTTGTCGTAGCTCCAGTAGCTGTGGAAAGGGGCACAAATATAGTTGCGGTTATTATTCATTTGTTCTTCCAGTTTGCCCGGGTTGACCGAAATATGTACAGTTAAAGGTTTCATATTCTTATCCATGGTACTCAGCATGAGGGTTTCGATGCCTGATGCCCAGTTGAAAAGCATGCGGGAGTTATTAACGCTGTCAGCGGGTAAAACCAGCTTCCGGTGTTCTTCATGAGCCGCTGCGGCAGTTATTTCCTTCAAATAATCGATCCTCCCCCTGTAAACAGGCCGGGCTTTATGGATTTGAAGGAACCCATAGACCATAAAAAACAGAAGAGGCAGGAGAGTCACAAGGGCATTCTTCACCCTCAAAATAAAAAAATCCATAAAAATGATCCCTGCAAAAAAGACCAGCGGAAGAAATAATTTTTCCATCTGCATATTCGATTCACCCTGTTTAAATGACACACAAGTTACGACAAAATAGAAAATCATGTAAAGAACATAAAACCCTGAAAGGAACCACTTTTTTCGGAAAAGCAACGCCAAAAGGGACGCCCCCGACAGGATGAGAAGGGGTAAAAACAACGTATCCTTCCGACCCCAAAAATAGTTGTAGGGATAATAACCGGGCAATTCTTTAAAAATGGTAACCGGATTGGTAAATAAATTGCCGTACAGCCCGCCATGATGTGTGGATTCACCCGTCAACAAGACCTTGGAAAGAAAAATGGCTGCTGTTACCAAAAGGATTAGCCAGGGATAGGGAGAGGCTAGTTTTTTCTCCTTAATGGTATGATAACCAATGGCAAAAACCAATGAAAACAAGGCCATGGGGTGTGAATAATAGCCCAGTAAAACAAAGACCAGTGCAACCAAAACAATAATCAACTGCCCCGTCAACTTCTCATGGTATTTTTCTTGGTTGGCAAAATACAGCCAGGCATACAATAAAATACTATTCAGCAGGGCAATGGTGCTTTCTGAGGTGGGCCGAAAATAACTCTCTGCCACACCGACAATGGAAACAAAAATAACCGCGTATCCTGCAGACCGGCATTTAAAAACATGGGCTGCCAGCCAATAATACAAAAAACGAACCAGTACAAAAGAGACCGAATATATGACAATGAGGTACTTAAGGGGGATTTTTGCATGAACCGCCAAAACAAGCAAAGGTTGATTAATAACAGAAGTAAGCCTTTCGG
>CAYTDH010000403.1:2691-4430 GCA_964436325.1 uncultured Tangfeifania sp. | reverse complement strand
CTCCCCTATTCCGATTCCGAAGTTTTGCTTTATTACACCCTCAACAGCCAAAATAACATCAGCTCGAGCCGTTTTACCGGATTTATCCAGGACACATGGAGCCTGCCGGTGTCAGCAGGTGACTTGTACCTCAACGGTGGCATCCGCTTTAATTACTGGGATTTTAACAATGAATTGCTGGTGAGTCCCCGAGCAACCGTGAGCTTTTATCCGGACTGGAAAAACAAAATTTCCTTTAGTCTTTCCGCCGGGATGTACCATCAATCTCCCTTTTTCAAAGAACTCAAAAAGCGGGACGGCTCTGTCAATTTCGATTCCCGTGCCCAGCGCTCATTTCAGGTTGTGGCAGGAAGCGATTTTGTTTTTACCGCCTGGGACCGCCCTTTCCGTTTTACAACGGAAGCCTATTATAAATACATGTACCAGCTGATTCCTTACCAGGTTGACAATGTACAGATACGTTATCTGGCAGGACAGGAAGCTTTTGGCTATGCCGCGGGGCTCGACATGAAAATAAACGGCGAATTTGTAAGCGGTGTACAATCCTGGGCCAGTCTTTCCCTCATGGAAACACGGGAAAATATTCTGGGCGACGGCTATGGTTACATTCCCCGCCCCACCGACCAGTGGATGAATTTCAGTCTGTTCTTCCAGGATTACCTTCCGGGAAACCCATCTTATAAAATGCAACTTTCGGGGTTTTACGGGGCCCGTCTTCCCACTGGTCCGCCAAATTCCGAGCGCTATCAGGATGTTTTCCGGATGCCCCCCTACCGGCGAATCGACCTGGGCTTTTCAAAGGTCCTGATCAGCGCAGCCAACCCGGTGAAGCATCCGTTTTTCAGGCATATCAATGATTTATGGCTCAGTCTTGAGGTTTTTAATTTGCTGAATATTAACAACACCATCTCCTATTTTTGGGTGTCAAGCATCTACGGCGACCAGTTTGCCGTCCCCAATTACCTCACCAACAGGAAAATAAATGTTAAACTGACGGTAAAATTTTAAATCGTTCACCTCATGCAATTAACCATTTACCAGGTAGATGCCTTTACAGAGACCATTTTCGGGGGAAATCCGGCAGCGGTAGTCCCGCTTAAAGAGTGGCTCCCGGACAGTGTAATGCAGGATATCGCTATGGAAAACAACCTCTCCGAAACGGCTTTCTTCGTTTCACACGGCGAAGATTTCCATATCCGCTGGTTTACGCCCGTCACGGAAGTCAATTTGTGCGGGCACGCCACCCTTGCTTCAGCGCATGTCATCTTTCATCATTTGCATTACCTGCCTGCTGAAATTACTTTTCAGTCAAGAAGCGGATTACTAAAAGTTCATAAGAAGGGGAAAACCCTGGAGCTCAACTTTCCGGCTTCGGAATTGGAAGAAACAGCAAGTCCTGCCGACGCCGGAAAAGCTTTTGGCCGCATTCCTGAAAAATGCATCCGCGGCCGGGAAAACCTTCTGTTTGTTTTCGGTCATGAACAGGAAATCCGGGACCTCCGGCCTGACCTGGATATCCTGAAAAAATGGGAGACACGCGGAATCATTGTTACGGCCCCCTCATCAGAATATGATTTTGTTTCACGCTTTTTTGCCCCCGCAGAAGGCATCGACGAAGACCCGGTAACCGGTTCGGCCCATACGGTGCTGGTTCCCTTCTGGGCTGAACAATTGGGCAAAAATGAGTTGATTGCCAAACAAGTATCGCCCCGGGGAGGTATTTTGCACTGTACCAGCCG
>CAYTDH010000403.1:0-2591 GCA_964436325.1 uncultured Tangfeifania sp. | reverse complement strand
AGTTGATTGCCAAACAAGTATCGCCCCGGGGAGGTATTTTGCACTGTACCAGCCGGGGCGAACGTGTCCATATCGGAGGGCACGCTGTGACTTTCCTCGAGGGAACGATTACTGTTCCCTGCCCGCATCAAGCTTAATGACCTCACTTCCGGCAAGAAGAAAAGCTCCTGTTCCGTAAACTTCCCAACTTTGGGCAGAGAAATTTTTCCGTGGGTCGGCTCCAATGGGTTGAACCCATCCCACACGGCCATCGGGTTGAATGAGTGTACTCAACCCTACCCAGGCTTTTTCCACCACAGGAAGGTATTCCTCCTGGTCGAGCAATCCGTTGTTGATCCCCCACGCCAGGGCATAGGTGTAGAAACCCGAACCACTTGCTTCGCCGCCCGGATAGGAACCGGGATCGAGCAAACTGGCACGCCAGAGCCCATCTTCCTGTTGCAGGGTGATGATTTTCCGGGCCATCTCTTTGTAATTGCGAATATAAAAATCCCGTGCAGGATAATCTTCAGGAAGTTCCTGGAGTAACCGCACCAGTCCTCCCATTACCCAACCGTTTCCACGTGACCAGAATATTTTCTCCCCATTGGCTTCTTTTAGGGGGTCTACTCCCGGCTCATCCCATTTATAGCGGATATCGCGGGCATACAAATGTTCTTCCTGGTCGTAAAGCAAATCATAGCACTCCCGAAAAAGCTTATCGCTGAGTTCCAGGTATTTTTCATCGTCGAGGGTCACCCCCAGTTTTACAAAAGCCGGTGGTCCCATAAAAAGGGCATCGCACCACCACCAGGTGACTTTCCTGATATCATTGGTTTCATAAGGCGTAGCCATGAATTCATCCATGGTTTGAATAAAGGGAGCGATCATTTCCCTGTCACCCGAAATCCGGTACATGTCAATATAGGTCTGACAAATGGCATGATCATCGGCATGATGAAGCCGGTGACCAGGCTTCCATTCATTGGATTCCCCCATCGCCGTCAGCGCCCTGTAAATATTTTCACTCTCAAGGGTTTCGTAGGCAGCAAAAACCCCGGCATAGAAAGCCCCGTTGGTCCAATCATATAATTTGTGTTTGGGAGAATGCAACTGCCAGTCCAGGGCGTTTTTCATGGTTTCTTTTATCCATGCATCTTCGAAAAATTTTTCATTCCTGGCTTTCTGCCCGGAAGAAGCTGAAACCAAAAGCATCAGCACAACACATACTGAAATAAATCTGCTCATCATTTAAATTTTTATTTTGGTCCAAATATATGCAATCGATTGCATTCTGGAAATAACTTTATGAATTTTTTTTTAATAAATTGAATTGGGGGAATGAATGGATTGCATGGATTCAAATTAATCGCTATAATTGCACCAAAATTAATGAATACATTGAATCACGGACACGGACATATCGGCCATTACCATCATACTCAACTAAAAGGGTAGGCTTGAAATGTTTTGTTTTGTATAAAAATAATCCAGGGCTTGCCGGAAAAGGCAGGCCTTTTTTGTGAAAGTTCAACCTGGTCTTCTCCCGGGAAGGAACCTGAAAAAACAAATTGATTATGGAAAAATTGAAAATTGCCATTCAAACAAAAGGACGATTAAACGAAGACTCGATGGATCTCATCAGGGAATCGGGCATTGACCTGACTGCCGGGAAAAGGAAATTGGTTTCGGTGGCGAAAAATTTCCCGATGGAGGCGTTGTTTTTGCGTGACGATGACATCCCGCAAACGGTTGCCGACGGGGTTGCCGATGTGGGTATTGTGGGGGAAAACGAAATGCTGGAAAAGGGGGAAAAGGTCATTATTGCCAAGCGGCTGGGGTTCAGCAAATGCCGTCTTTCCCTGGCCATCCCAAAATCGCAGGATTATCCGGGCCCCTCCTTTTTCAACGGCAAAAAAATTGCCACCTCCTACCCGAACATTCTTCAAAAATTCCTCAGGGAGCAAGATGTGGAAGCTGAAATCCATGTGATCAACGGCTCGGTGGAAATTGCTCCGGGCATTGGTCTGGCGGATGCGATTTTTGATATTGTGAGTTCGGGCTCCACCCTGGTAAGCAACCAACTCAAAGAGGTGGAAGTAGTCATCCATTCCGAAGCAGTGCTTGTCTCCCCACCATCGCTTTCTCCGCGGAAACAGGAAATCCTCGACGAACTGATTTTCAGGATTGAATCGGTTCAGCGTGCGGAAGACAAAAAATACATTCTTCTGAACACCCCAAACGATAAAATCCAGGAAGTGGCGAACCTGTTGCCGGGAATGAAAAGTCCCACCGTGGTTCCTTTGGCCCAGGAAGGCTGGAGTTCTATGCACTCGGTAATTTCCGAAAACGATTTTTGGGAAATCATCGGCAAATTGAAAAAAGCCGGTGCCGAAGGAATTTTGGTCGTTCCCATTGAAAAGATGATTTTTTAACCGCAAGATGATGAAAACATATATTGATCCAGACCGGTCTGAATGGCCGGTCATTCTCAGGCGCCCCCTTATGGACGTTTCGGGTTTGCATGCATCGGTTGGGGAAGTATTGGCAGAAATCCGTGAGACGGGCGACAAAGCCCTGAAAAAATATACCCTCCGTTTTGATAAGGTTTC
>CAYTDH010000402.1:0-4439 GCA_964436325.1 uncultured Tangfeifania sp. | reverse complement strand
GATTACGCAGATGACACACAGATGAACACAGATGGAGAGAGAATTATCCACAGATGGACACAGATGAATTTGCAGATGGACACAGATTGAATTTCCTACTGTTGGTGCAGATAAACATGGATGAGGAAAAAATATTACAAAAATAAATACAAATATTTACCTGTATGGGCATAGATTAATTTGAGGGAATTAAATTATCTGTGTTTATCTATGGTTCATCTGTGCCTATCTGTGGATCATTCTATCTGTGTGTCATCTGTGTATATCTGTGGACAATATTTTATTATCTGTGGATGATTCCTTCCATAAACAAGCCCTGAAAGGAAAAAAGGAATGTCCGGGAAAGAGGGTTAATTGAATAATTTTAGTCCGATGAAGAAGGTACGGGGTTTTGCCGGTCCGTAAACAAAACCACTGTCCCTGTTTTTTCCGGTGTCAAATTGGTCCTGGTAGTCGTTCAGGAGGTTAGCTGCACCGGCAAACAGTTCAACGGAAGAATCCAGTCTCTGTGAAGAGAACTGGTATGAAAAGCGGAGGGTGACATCCAGGAAACCGGGTGATTCAAAAAGGGTATCCTTTTCGGGTGTTCCCGGGTCACCTGCCAGTCCGTAATGGGGTATTTGCATCGATCCTGTATATATTCCTGACAGGGCGGCCTGAAACCGACTTGCAGGCAGCCAGGTAAAGGTATAATACCCATAGGTATCCGGGGTGCGGAGGTAGTTTTTAGTACCCGGCAACTCCTCTGACCAGGCCACAGGATTGCTGTAGAGACTTTTTTGGATGGTAAGTCCGCCTTCCAGTTGGAATTTACGGTTGTAATTGGTCCTTGCCTCCAGTGTAGTTCCATAAACCTGGCTTTTTTGTCCGTTTCTTTTGGCCATGATGGAATTACCCTGTTCGCTTGTTTCCAGCTCTTCCAGGATAAAGGCATTTTTGAGCCGGGTGAAAAAACCTTCAATTGTAAAACCAAAAATGTGGTTTTCATTGGGCTTATCCCAGTTGTAAGAAGCACTCCAGCTTTGCGAACGTTCTTCCTTCAGGTTATCGGACAGCTCGATGGTTTTGATGCCTCCACCCGCAAAAGCAATGTGCATGTCGGCATCAAAAGCCTGGGGTGCCCGGAAACCGGTGGACCAGGAAAGACGAAGTTGTGAAAGGCTGCCGGGTTTGTAGAGCAGGGAGATTCTGGGATTCACAATAATGTTGTCCACGAAATTGTGCTTGTCGGCGCGGATTCCGGTAAGCAGGGTCGTTTTATTGGAGACCATCCAGTCGCTTTGAATAAAAACTCCTAAATTCCTGGCATTCTGGTCGATTAAGTAATTGTAAGCTTCGATTTCATCAAACACATCATCAATTTTATACTCTGCTCCAAAAGTAAGTGTATTGTTTCCCCGGATAAAATCTTCAATGACCTGATTCAATTGTCCTCCCACCTGGAAGGTGTAATTTTTTGAATTTCCATAAGGTGGATTGCTGTTGTATTGTTGCAGTTCCATGGGATCATCGGGGATGATACCCGTAAAATGTTTCCGCTGGGTCAGTTGGCCGGCGAGGTAAACAGCTCCTGAAGTGTTGTAATCATCGTTTGTAATTTCATAATCTACCCCGCCCATGAGTACATTGTGGGTGCGCTCTTCCGATTGGCGGGCAAGGTAGGCCGGTTTATCGGTTTGTTCCCCTCCGTAGCGGTATTCATACATGCTTGAAAAATTGGCTTGTAATTTTTGATTTTCATTAAGGTTAAAAAAGGAGTTTAACCCGAACGAGTTGTTTTTAAGGGTGGGTAATTCGGAGAAATTATCATCGTTGAAGTCATAAGCATCTCTTTGCCGGTGGGAGGTATAAAGGGCGATTCCTGCATTTCTTTTTTGGGAAAGGGCAGTGAGTGTGCCGTTAAGGGTGTAATCTCCGGCCTGTCCGCCGGTAACCGAATTATTGGAGGTGATTTCATAAGAATTTCGCTGGGGCATTCGGGTAATGATATTGACCGTTCCACCAATGGCGCTTGATCCATAAAGCGCGGAGGCCCCGCCACGAACAACTTCTATGCGTTCCACCATTTCTGATGGCATTTGCTCAAGTCCGTAAAGCCCCGTTAATGGGCTGAAAACTGACCTGCCGTTAACCAAAATTTGACTGTAAGCTCCTCCCAACCCGTTCATGCGAAGTTGGGTATAGTTGCAGGTCTGGCAATCCACTTCCATCCGAAGGCCCGGCTGAAAATTGAGCGTCTCGGAAACCGTTTGGGCCGCAACGTTGTTAATCGTTTTGGAGTCAAGCACATTGACAATTACTGCACTTTCGGTCTGCCGTTTAAAGGTTTTGGTGCCGGTTACCACCACTTCATCTACATGGATGTTATCCCTTTCTAAGTCGAATTTTACTTCGATGCTTTCTCCAACATTCAACTCCACTTCTTTTTTCGAGGTTTTGTAACCAATAGCTTTCGCAACGAGTGTGTATTTTCCGGTGGGCAGGTCTACCATCATGTAATGACCCGTTTCATCGGTTGTTGTCCCGAAATTTGTATCTTCGAGGTAGATGTTTACAAATGGTATGTGTTCCCCCTCTGATACAACATGGCCTGTTATTACTGCATCGCTGTGATCCTGGGAAAACAAGGGGCTCGCTGTAAGCAGATGAAAAACCAGAATGATTGATAAGGTAGCTATTTGTTTCATAATTATTTACGTTTAAAAATTTCTCAAAGAAATAGAAAATCTTTTAAAAAACCAATTTATTTAGAATAGTTCTAAATAATTTAATGGGTTATTCATAAAAGTGAAATTTGAGAAACGTCAACCCATTTTGATCATATATTCATTTCGGCTGTTCAACTAATTTGATTAGGTATAATGAGAAAATGACAGAAAAAAATGTCATTAACAAAGAGCTATTCAATATCCGGTTAAGCCAGGTAATAATTTAGTTTAAATAACATTTAGAAACATTCTGAACAGGATTTTGTTGAACCTTTATTACATTTGCAGGCAGTGAATCGTAGGATTATCATTCTGCGGTGACCAAAGAAAAGACAGACTGAAAATGGTTTTCGAACCAAAGGGAATCCGGTGACCTGACTGCTACAGGCAGGGAGTCCGGAGCTGTACCCGCAGCTGTAAGCCCATCATGTCAGCGACAACTGAAGCCACTGTCCGCCGGTTGGCGGGCGGGAAGGCAGTCGCAGATTGGGGTAAGCCAGAAGACCTGCCATTTTCACTTTTTAAATGCTTTCGGGAATAAAAGCGATGGTTTAAACACCTGAAGTTTTATTTCCCCGTTAATAATTGTTACAGGGGAATGAAAAAGTTATTCATTATTTTTTTATGGGCTGCACTGCCTGTTGTTGCGGTGCCGCAAAACAATTCTTTCGTGGTGGTTGACTATAAGCCTGCACCCGGTCAGCACATGAATATTGCCAACATTGGAACTCCTCAGGCTGCTGAAGCTATGACCGGGGAGATCGACAAGCTTGTTTCGCTGGGTAGTTTCGGCGGGTATATCACCCTGAAATTTGAGCGGGGGTGTGCCAATGATCCTGCCAATCCGTACGGGATTGATTTCACTGTTTTCGGAAACGCTTTTTCGGGGTCATCAGAGCCCGGGGTGGTTTGGGTGATGAAGGATGAGAACCAAAACGGCCTTGCAGATGATACCTGGTATGAAATTGCCGGCAGCCGGTATTTTCACGTTGAAACCCGGAAAGAATACCAGATCACCTATATCAAAACCGAAAGCCGTGATGTTTTCTGGAAAGATAATGCAGGGGGATCGGGATGGCTCGAAGCCAATAGTTTTAACCTTCAGGAGTATTATCCTTCGGAGACCCATTTCCCGGAGTATCCTTCCGACTCGGTCCGTTTCGGGGGTACGTTGCTTGTTCCCCGGATTGACAGGAGCAACCAGCAGGAAGTGCGAATTGCTCCTTTTGCTTTTGGGTATGCCGATAACTTTCCGCGGGTCAGGAGCATGGCCCCGGAACTGCCTGACAATCCCTATACTCCGGAGGTAGAAGGAGCTGGGGGGGATCCCATTGATATTTCCTGGGCAGTGAATGATTCAGGGGATTATATCGATTTGGACTCCATTCACTTTGTACGAATTGTTTCCGGGAGCCTTCAGACCACCGGCCGGTTGGGTGAAATATCCACCGATGTTGCCTGGCTTGCTGATGTTGGCCCCGGGGATGAAGTGAATGATAAGCGTGACTTACTGGTTCTGGACCAGGACTCGGCTCGTTTGATTGCTGGAGATTCGCTCCGTTTGGAAGCTTTGTTTTTTTCTTCCGGACGGAAACAAGATGTTCCTGTTACCTTTTCTTCCCGGAACGAATCGGTTGCTGTTGTCAGCCCTTCAGGAATGGTCAGGGCCCTGCAACGGGGTGAAACAGCGGTGGATGTTTCCGCAGGTGGGGAAAGCCGGCAGGTGTTGCT
>CAYTDH010000401.1:0-4443 GCA_964436325.1 uncultured Tangfeifania sp. | reverse complement strand
ATGGAAAATAACATGGTGATTTTTGAATACGATAAGGAACATCCCGATGATTTGCCCGAAATTATCGATAATTTTGCACTGGTGAACGCCGGAGATTTTGATATTGTTATCCTCGCCGGAAGTCAGCGCGAAATCCTCTATAAAAATGGAATTCATGTTTGGATCAATTCATTTGATACCGAAAATGCCAACCTGATGATTCTTTTGAGTTTTATTATTTCGGGCCATCCGGACTGGAAAAAAGGAAAGATTCAGATTTTTAATATTTGCCGTGAGGGTGAAGTGGAGAAAAACCGTGAAGCCATGAAAGAGCTGGTCATTTCGGGGAGGCTGCCCATTACGGCCAAGAATATTAAAATGGTCGTTCAGCATCCGGAGGTGGCCGCCAAAACCATTATTAATAAAAATTCAGTGAATGCAGGACTTACCCTCATCGGGCTACGGGAAGAATTGGTGAAAAAAGAGAAGGGAAAATTGTTTCAGGGGTATGATGAATTGGGTACGGTTTTGTTTGTACATTCAAAAAATCAAAAAGAGATAACCTGATGGCACGTTTTTTAAAAAACAGGAAAAAAGCCCATGGGGCTGTCCCGGGGTCGCTAATTTTTATTGGGGACCGGAAAATGGAGAAGTCCGAAATTCACCTGTTGCTTTATGACAAGAATGAACTGACCGAAAAACAGATTGTGGACCCAGGGGAAATACCACACAATATTCCTGAAAATGCTGTTTTATGGGTCACTATTTATGGTTTGCAGGATACTGAAATGATTGCAGAAGTGGGGAAACGGTTCTCCATTCCGCACCTTGAACTTGAGGATATTGTCAATACGGACCAACGGCCCAAATTGATCGAAAATCCAGGCAACCTGACCTTCTTCCTGAAGATTACAGATTTTAATTATGAAACCCGTCAGGCGGGAAGCGAACATATTTCCATTGTTCTTGGTACCAATTATGTGGTTACTTTTCAGGAAAAAGCAGGGAAACACCTTGAACCTGTCAAATCGAGAATCCGCAATCATAAAGGAAGGATTCGAATGCGCGGGGCAGATTATCTGGCTTATGCGATTATTGATACCCTGGTGGATGGGTACATGCAAACCATTGAGCGTTTAGGAGCCTTTATGGAGGAGATGGAAGAAGAGGTGCTGCAGGAAACGCATAAAGAAACCCTTCAGAAAATTTACCGCCTAAAAATGAATGTGGGGTATATCCGGAATTCCATCTGGCCTCTTCGTGAAATGATGCTTTTTATCAATAAGGAAACACCTGAACTGATCAATGAAAAAACGATGGTCTTCTTAAAAGATTTGCATGACCTTACGACCCAAACCCTGGAAGCAGTCGATTTTTATTATTCCATGGCCAACGATTATCTGAATATTTATCATTCGAATGTGAGTAACCGCACCAACGAAGTGATGAAAGTTCTCACCATTTTTGCTTCTATTTTTATTCCACTGACATTCATTGCGGGAGTATATGGAACGAATTTCGATTATCTCCCTGAATTGCATTACAAAAACAGTTATTTTATTATGCTTGGGGTTATGGCGTTGGTGGCTGGTGCGATGCTCTATTTTTTTAGAAGGAAGAGGTGGCTGTGAGGTTGGCTGGTGCAGTTATTTGCCTCGCTGTGCTCGGAGGTAATTGGCTCAGCGGGTGATATTTAATTGGCAGTTAACGCCCAGTGTAAAAAGACAACCGAACATTGAAAGAATGATTAGAAATTTGAAAAAACACAATGACAAAATAGTAGCACTGATTGAAAGATATAGCAAGAAAAAATTAGTTTTTGCCCGCCCGCTTTTGCCCTTCGGGACAATTGGGTTAGCCACCGCCCCAATAGTACATTTGGATTTTCCCAGCCCACACGCTGAAATGAAAAACCAAAAGAGCTATTTCTCAGTCAATCGGAGAAATTCTTTTACCAAAAAATCAAAGACATCTATGCCACCAGTATCGACTATGACCCATTATCTTTCCTTAGAATAATTTGAAAGCATTAATGTCGATGCAATTGAAATCATCAAACTTATTACCAGTTGACTTCTCTAACCCGAAAAATTCAAGAATTATTCCTGTCTCTGACAGCGACTAAGATTCAGTAAAACTTTTTTCAAAAGTTTAACTTCATCAAAGTCGGTCCGCCGGCCGGCGGATGAACTTTATTCATATTATTTAAAATTTATGAATAGTTCAGGCTAAGAAATGCAAGCCTTGTTAGAAAGCTGCAACGATCGAAAAGAAGATGACGTTTTGCGAAGCGAAGTATACGAAGAAATGGCAGAATACTTAACCAATTTGATTTGTGAAGTTCAGAAAGAATTTACCGCAGGAGTCGAATTAGGTATCGACTTTGAAGAAAAAGCCCGGCAAAACTACCGGGCTTTCAAATGAAAAGATTTCTGGTTTTCTGTTATTTAAATTCTACCGGCATAATAAATTTAACCGGTACAGCTTTGCCCCGTTGTTTTCCCGGGGTCCAGCCGGGCATTTCACTGGCAATCATAACCGCTCCCTGGGCAACAGCATCATTGTCTTTTTCAACAATTTTAATATCCGATACTTTACCCCTGGGGTTCACCGTAAATAGCACTTTTGCTTTGCCTCTAATGTTCTGAGACGATGCAATTTTTTTCTGCATGTTATACATGTAATTATTCAAAGCATCTGAGCCTCCCGGATATCCGGGCATTTCCTCAACCACATAAAAAACTTCCTTTTCTCCCGTTGAAGCTGGAAGTGTGGGTGACGGTGGAGGAGGTGGAACATCTTTTTTCTCTTTTGTTAAGGGGATCAGTTTTTCGGCTCGTCCAATACCAATAATATCATCTTCAAGAATATACTCCCGGTGGTAAACTCCCTGTTTTATTTCTCCGGAAGTTATCTCTGAGAAGGAGTCTTCGATTGTTCTTTTTCCAACAAAAGAAAGTACAATGGTACGATTTTCAGGAACCTCAAGATTAAATTTTCCATTTTCATCCGAAACAGTTCCAATGGTCATGCCTTTTACCACAACAGATGTTCCGGGACGTGGATTCCCATCCTCATCTAAAACCAACCCAGCCAGTTTTATTGAATTTTGATCATTGGCATAAACGGCAGGTGTTTCTATTCTCTGGTTTTCCCGGGCTTTTACCCGGTAAACGGGTTCGGCAAAAGCGTAAAAGAGAATTGCCAAAACGGGCAATGCCCATGCAAATTTGATCCGACGGGCGGCGGTTGTTTTCTTTTTCGTCATCATTTTTAATCGATTTGTGTTAAGGGCAAAGTTCAGGTTGTTGGTAACGCCAATAATCTGCATGCCCATTAACTGGTTTACTAATAATGCCTGGTACCGTCCTGCATGATGTCCTTGCGCAAGAACACCTTTGTCGGCCAGGTACTCATGGTTTTGTTTAATCGCAAGTTCAAACCACCAAATGAATGGGTTGAACCAAAAGATGACTGTTAACAGTTCTATTAAGAGCAGGTCGATCCAGTGGTTCTCACGAATGTGCACTTTTTCGTGAGCCAGAATTTCTGGCAGGTCTTCCTGTTTATGAAATTTCGGGTTGATAAATATAACATTGAAAAATGAAAAGGGGAGTCCGAATTTTTCATTCTCAACTATACGCACTCCTTCCATTGATTTTATGCCGTACTTAATCATCAAATGAACGAGAACAAAAGTTTGGAAAAGCAACCGAACAAGAAAAAGTGCTGACCCCGTAATGTAAATGATTAAAACTACCTGCTGCCAGCTGAAATTGTTTTTCAACTTCTGTTCTCCCGACACAACCGGGATATTTTTGAATGAATCGGCAATGGACTTAAAAGCCGGTTTTTGGTTTTCAGCTTCTACAAGTACCTCGTATCTGACTGGAAATCCTGCTGTAAAAACAGCTGCCAGCAGGGCAAGGATTAAATAATACCGGTTGGCCTTGTAAAACGTTTCTTTTCGCAATGAAAACCAATAAACAAGAAAAAAAAGAATCATCCCGGCAGAGGCTTTTAACAGAAATTCAAAAATTGTTTCCATGGCTTATTTGGAATTTTGGTCTTTTTTCAATTCTTTTTCGGTAATTTTTAACAACTCTTCCAATTCTTTAACGCTCAGGTTATTTTGTTTGGCAAAAAAAGTGGCCATTTTGGGAAATGATCCATTAAAATAGTTTTTAAGCAAAGAACTGAACTGAAACCCGGTATATTCCCTTTTACTGATTTCGGGCGAAAAAAGATTTACATTTCCTACTTTGCGGGTGTTTACAAATCCTTTTTTCTCCAAAACTTTTAAAACGGTTGCTACCGTTGTGTAGGCGGGCCGTGGTTCTTCAAATTTTTCAACTACGTCTTTTACTAAACCTTCTTTCAATTCCCAGAGAATTTGCATGATCTGTTCCTCAGCTTTGGTTAATTGTTTCATCTTTTCTGCCATTTATTGTCAAATATCATTTT
>CAYTDH010000400.1:1784-4448 GCA_964436325.1 uncultured Tangfeifania sp. | reverse complement strand
AATTAAAGTTTTAAGGTCCAGTATGTCAATATATTAAAATTATAAACAGATGAAAGAATTTCCAGAAAATCCTTATTTGCTGTTAACACCCGGCCCGCTTTCTACCACTTCAACGGTAAAAGCAGCCATGTTGCGCGATTGGTGTACCTGGGACGATGATTACAATGATCTCGTTCAGGAAATAAGAACGGAGCTGTTACAACTGGCCGGTGTTGATCCGGAAGCGTATACCTCCGTTTTGATGCAAGGCAGCGGAACCTTTACGGTTGAGTCGGTAATTGGTACGGCCCTGCCTCCCGGTGGAAAATTGCTCGTGCTGGCCAACGGGGCTTATGGATTACGAATCGCCACCATTGCCGAATATTTGAATATTCCGGTTGAGACCTATGATGCCGGGGATATTGAACGGCATGATCCGGGTCATCTGGATTCGCTTCTTGAGAAAGAACCTGACATCACCCATGTTGCGGTCGTTCATTGCGAAACCACAACCGGGATGTTGAATGACATCGAATCCATTGGGCGGATGGTTAAAAAGCACCGCCGGATTTTTATTGTGGATGCCATGAGCAGTTTCGGGGGCATTCCCATCGACATGGAAAAAATGGATATCGATTACATTATCAGCAGTTCCAATAAATGCATTCAGGGGGTACCCGGATTTGGGTTTGTGGTGGCTAAACGGGCAGAACTGGAAAAATGCAACCGCAATGCCCGCTCGTTGTCGCTCGATTTATTCGACCAGTGGGATACCATGGAACGGAAAAACGGTAAATGGCGGTTTACCTCTCCGACTCATGTTGTCAGGGCTTTCCGTCAGGCCATCGATGAATTAAAACAGGAGGGGGGTGTTGATGCGCGTTTTAAAAGGTATTCCAAAAATCAGCGAATGCTGGTAGAGGGGATGAAGGCATTGGGCTTCGAACCGCTTTTGCCTGAATCATTGCATTCACCCATCATTACCACTTTCCTTTCGCCGGATAGTGAACTTTTTGATTTCAAACGGTTTTACGATGCAATGAAATCGAAGGGATTTGTCATTTACCCCGGCAAGGTGACCGCATTTGATTGTTTCCGGATTGGAAACATTGGTGAGGTTTATGCCCGGGATATAGAAGCTTTGCTGGTGGCGGTAAAGCAATCGATGTACTGGAATGAATAAATGAAAAATAAAGCAGATATTATTATTATTGGGGGAGGAATTCTGGGAAATGCCATTGCTCATTATCTTACCCGGAAAAGTTCACTGGACGTTTTGTTGATTGATCAAAACCGTTTTTTTACAGGTAGCACCTCGCTGGCCGCTTCTTTGGTTACGAAGTTACGGAATCAAACCAATGTGATTCCGCTTATTGAAGAGACGCACCGCGCCATTGGGGAGATCGAGAAGATGTCTGGTGAGTCTTTGGGACGGCGCAGCGTAGGCTGCCTGCATGTGGCATCCAGTGAAAAGTATGCTGCGCAGTTGGGTGAACTAAAACAGATAGCTCAATCTTTTGCGATTCACACCCAAACCGTTGATCAATCGTTTGTTAAGCAGCGTGTGGGATGGCTGGATCCCCAAATCATCACCGATGCTCTTTTTGTTCCCGGAGAATTTTTTATTGACGGCGTTGTTTTAGGAATGGCCTATTCTAAAGCAGCCAGGGAAAATGGTCTGAGGACACTTCTCCATTGCCGGGTGACCGGAATAAAAAGCCGGGATCATCAGGTTACCGGTGTCGATACAGAGGCCGGATTCATTGAGGCTCCCCGGATTATCGATGCGGCAGGGATCTGGTCCAACTTAATTCTTCGTGACTCCGGGGCGCTGTTGCCTTTGGCTCCCATCCGGAGTATTTATTTTTTGACCAGGCCGGACCCCGAACAATATCCGTTAAACCAGCCGATTTGTATTCTTCCGGATGCCAATGCCTACACCCGTCCTGAGGCAGGTGCCCTTTTGCTGGGATTACGCGACGAAAGGTCTCCATGGACCCATCCCGATAATATTCCGGAGGATTTAAATTCCACTTCTTTCATTTCGCAGGATGAACAGTGGAACATTTTGCTGGATGAGACGAAAGGGCTTCGGCGGTTGATGCCTGGGTTTTCCGGCCTTCAAATAGCCCATACCATTGCAGCTCCGTGTGCGTATACTCACGATGGCAATCCTGTAATTGGCAGCGTTGCCGGACTGGAAGGTTTATTTGCGGCCTCCGGCTGCAATGGCGGCGGGATTGCCATGAGCGCAGGCTACGGAAGGGCAATGGCTGAGTTGGTATTGGGAGAAGATCCTTTTATCTCCCTTGAACCTTTTAGGCCTGACCGTCTTAAAGAAGAAAATCCTTTTTCAGAGGGCTTTATGCAAAAATGCGCTTTACGCCGCAGTCGAAAAATTTCGGGATGAAAGGGAAAAAATCTTAGGAATACGATTATTAGAAGGGAAAAAAGAAAAATGACAAGAGAGATGGACATAGCAAAATTTGTTGAATTCAGAGGACCGGGAGAACCGGTGAGGATGGAAGAAGTAAAAATTCCTGCTCTGAAAACCGGTGAAATATTGGTAAAAAATGAATATACTACGCTTTGCAGGAGCGATTTGAACACGTTTTCCGGCAAAAGGACAGAAAAAACGCCGACGATACTGGGACACGAAATTGTGGGGAGAATTGCTGCCTTTGG